>CAVERB010000021.1:0-4987 GCA_963618105.1 Oxalobacter sp.
AGTTGGTGATGAAGCTGATTGGCAGGCTGGATTATTCGGGAATACCGATTGGGTAGTAGCTTCTCTTCAGGTAAATCGGCATGGAACCTTGGTTCCTGACAGGGAGAGGTTTGCCTGGAGATTGTTATTGTTGGGCTGTTTACCGACAGATTATTGTCCGCTTGAGATTCAATGCGGATGGAATGGTGTGATGACTCGGGTCTGATGAGTGGTTTCCCTAATAACGGGGTAGAGCCGATAGATCAGATCTTCTAAAGCAGGTTGGCGGAGAGAGGGGGATTCGAACCCCCGATAGGCTATTCACCTATACACGCTTTCCAGGCGTGCGACTTAAACCGCTCATCCATCTCTCCGGAACGGTACTTCAAAGGATGGGATTATAGCATTCTTTTCAGTTTTGTCTTACCTTTTTACAGCTCTTTTGCTTTCAGCACAACATTTCTAATCTTAGCGTACAGGAATGACCGCTACTTATGGGTATCGTCTTGATTTGCGTCCATAATGGAGGGTGTTTCATTTCATCCAACCAGCATGGCACGCGGTTGGCATCACAACAATAATGACTTCCAAGGCATAACGTTATGACGACTATTATCAAGCAGGATGATCTGATCGATTCGATTGCCGCTGCACTTCAGTACATCAGCTATTATCATCCGAAAGATTATATTGACCATCTGGCAAAGGCGCATGAGATCGAGCAGAGTCCTGCCGCACGGGATGCGATTGAGCAGATTTTGATGAACTCGCGTTTGTGTGCAGCGGGTAAACGCCCTATCTGTCAAGATACCGGCATGGTGAATGTTTTTCTGAAAGTCGGTATGGATGTGCAATGGGAAGGATTCACAGGCAGTATTCATGATGCCATCAATGAAGGGGTACGTCGTGCTTATACGTTCTCGGAGAACAAGCTGCGTGCTTCGGTGGTGGACGACCCGCATTTCAACCGCAAGAATACCCGCGACAATTCCCCGGCGGTTATTATGATGGATATTGTACCGGGCAATACGGTCGAGGTTTCGGTCGGTGCTAAAGGGGGCGGTTCCGAGAACAAGTCTTCGCTGAAGATGCTGATGCCTTCTGATTCGATTGTGGATCATGTATTGGAAACGGTTAAACATATGGGGGCTGGCTGGTGTCCTCCTGGTATTCTGGGCATCGGGATTGGTGGTACCGCTGAGAAAGCGGTACTGATGGCAAAAGAAGCCGCAATGGAATCCATTGATATGGCAGCGCTGAAAGCCCGAGGTCCCCAGAATGAAGTTGAGGCGCTACGTATTGAATTATGTGACAAGATCAACGCACTGGGTATTGGTGCTCAAGGGGTTGGTGGTATGACAACGGTATTGGATGTGAAAATCCACATGTACCCGACCCATGCGGCATCGAAGCCAGTTGCCATCATTCCAAACTGCGCGGCGACACGCCATGCGCATTTTGTATTGGATGGTTCAGGGCCGGTTTATCTGGTTCCTCCTGCCCTGTCAGACTGGCCTGCCATCAGCTGGACACCTGATGTTGAGAAGTCCACCCGTGTGAATCTGGATACGCTGACCCGTGAGGAGGTCGCATCATGGAAGCCGGGTCAGACTTTGCTGCTGAACGGCAAAATGTTGACAGGGCGTGATGCCGCGCATAAAAGGATTCAGGATATGCTCACCAAAGGTGAGAAGCTGCCTGTTGATTTCACGAATCGGGTCATTTATTACGTGGGACCTGTTGATCCTGTGGGTGATGAGGTGGTGGGGCCTGCTGGCCCAACAACGTCAACACGCATGGATAAGTTTGCCGAGATGATGCTGGGACAGACCGGACTGATTGCGATGGTCGGCAAGGCTGAACGGGGACCTGTTGCCATTGAAGCGATCAAAAAGCATCAATCCGCTTATATGATTGCCGTTGGCGGTGCGGCTTATCTGGTTTCAAGGGCAATCAAGTCATCGAGGGTATTGGCGTTTGCCGACTTGGGCATGGAAGCGATTTACGAGTTTGAGGTTGAGGATATGCCAGTGACGGTGGCGGTGGATTCCCAGGGAACTTCGCTGCACACTACCGGACCAGCTGAATGGGAACAACGCATTGCAAATTTCTGCAACGGCAGGATTCCTGTTGCTGCCAAAAGTGAAGGATAACTGGATCAAACATGGGTCATTCTGCTCCAATCGGTGTTTTTGATTCAGGCATTGGCGGTTTGTCAGTCGCTCAGCATATCCGGACTCGACTGCCTGATGAAAACCTGATTTATTTCGCTGATTCGCAATACAATCCTTATGGCGACAAGCCGGAGTCTTTTATTGTTGCGCGCACTTTCAAGATTACGGATTTTCTGTTATCGCAAGGGGCAAAGGCGTTGGTGGTCGCCTGCAATACGGCAACAGCTGCGGCTATCCATTTGTTGCGGGCGCATTATACGAAGCTGCCGATTGTTGGCGTTGAGCCAGGGCTGAAGCCAGCTTCTTTCAAGACGATGTCAAGTATTGTCGGTGTGATGGCGACTGCCCGAACATTGACCAGCCATAAGTTCCATGTGCTGCATCATTTATTGAGTGAGCAGTCGGGAGTGCATTTCATCTTGCAGCCCTGCCCCGGCTTGGCAGACCTGATTGAACGGGAAGATCTGGCATCTGAAAAGGTTGTGCAGATGGTCCGGACATACTTGTTACCGTTACTGACACAGAAAGCGGATACAATTGTGCTGGGATGCACTCATTATCCGTTTGTCCGGCATATTATTGAACGGCTGGCAGCTGAGGCGGGACATCCTGATCTGATGGTGATTGATACGGGAGGTGCCATTGCCCGGCAGTTGGAACATGTCCTGCAGGAACATGACCTGCTCCATACCAATGATGCTTCGGATGGTTTGCCTGCGGATTTCAGGATTTTTACGTCAGGAGACGCAGCAACAACCCTGCGGATTATCAAAAGGCTTTTATCCATGGAGATTCCGGTGACACAGGCTTTGTTCTAGCGGTCAACCGTACGAGAGGTATTTATGAAACGTTTGATTTCTTTGTTGGCTTTGGCGGCACTGGCCGGATGCAGTACCACAAGCAATGATATCACGCAGAACCTGGAATCCCTGCCAGCAAAGGCAACCAGTTGGCAATGCGACAGCGGCAACCGAATTATCGCGCAGCCGTCACGCAATGACGGGACTGAACTGCGTTATCGTGGAGATGTTATCAAGGTGGCAGAACGCGCCAATGAAGCGAGTTCAGCGCTGGAAGGTGCTGGACTGACCTGGCAGACCAAAGGGCTGTATGCTGAGTTGTCAGGTACGTATTCAGAAGATGGGGTTGCTTATACGGAACGGTGCACACAGGTACTGACACCTGAGGTTAATGATTAGCATATTTATGCTGGTTTGATTCAACAAGACAAATCTGGGAGGTTTCAGTGGGTAAGACGGTCAAGATTACGGTGCTGGTTGACAATGAAGCACCAGACAACCTGGCGAAGGAACACGGTTTTTCAGCCTGGATTGAAACGGATACATACAATATTTTGTTTGATACCGGTCAATTGGGAGCACTGCTGACCAATGCAGAGGCATTGGGCATTGACCTGGGCACAGCAGACAAGCTGGTTTTCAGTCATGGGCATTATGACCATACTGGACAGCTGCCGGCTTTTCTTGCAAAGAACAGCAAGGCACATATTTATTGCTGCCCTCAATTGCGTATCGGCCGTTACAGCTGCAAAGTCGGCACGGCTCCCCGTTTTATCGGTATGCCTGAGGCTTCTATCCAGGCATTGGCATCCATTTCTGCGGGCAGAATCCATGAAACATCTTGTCCCCGTTATCTGACGCCCAAAGTCGGGATGACAGGTCCTGTGCCCCGTAATATTCCGTTGGAAGATACCGGCGGTCCTTTCTTCCTGGATGACCACCGTGGGGTTGATGATCTGATTGAAGATGACCAGTCGATGTGGTTTGAAACCGATCAGGGGTTGTTGATTCTGTTGGGCTGCTGTCATGCAGGGTTGGTAAATACGGTGGAATATATCCGCCGTATTTCCGGCATCCAGAAAATTCATGGCATCATTGGCGGGATGCATCTGGTGAATGCTGATGAAAAACGGTTGAATTATACTTTTGAACATATGAAGGCATGGCAGCCTGATTTCCTGGCACCATGCCACTGTACTGGTCAGGCTGCCACGGCCAGTATGCTGGCAGCCATCGGTGATGCAGTTGTCAAACCGGGGCATGCCGGCTTTGTGATTGAAGCTTGATGTTTAATTGTTTCTCGGAGGTTTATCATGGTTTTGCTCGAATTGGCCATTTTTCCAAATGACAAGGGCACCAGCCTGAGTCCTTATGTTGCACGTGTGATGGATGTCATTGACAAGAGCGGGCTGACTTATCAGTTCTCTGCGATGAGCACGACGATTGAAGGTGACTGGGATGATGTCCAGAAGGTTGTCGGTGATTGTTTCAAGGCACTGGCAAAAGACTGTGACCGCATCAGTGTGATGACTCGTGTCGATTACCGTGCTGGCAATAAATCGCGGCTGAAAAGCAAAGTTGCCGCAGTTGAGGAAAAGCTGGGACGCGAATTGGTCAAGAAGAACAGCAATTGATCAATGCTTAAAAAAGTTACCCACCGGCATAGCCGGTGGTTCTTCCTAGATGCCCGTAGGGCTCTGTTACCAGCAGCGCCCTAACAGGCGCATTTACGGACTGACATTTGCGTTTCTGTTATCGGCTGCCCGTAAACGGGTCTTCCAAATACGGTATGCTCAGTTGAGCGCCTAACTTGTCTTCTGCTAACTGCTGCTGGATGTATGCCTTTATCCTTGCAGTGTTCTTGCCTGCTGTATCTGCATAGTAACCTCGGCACCAGAACTCTCGGTTACGATATTTATATTTCAGGTTCGCAAACTGCTCATATATCATCAGGCTGCTTTTCCCCTTCAGATAGCCCGCTATTCCCGATACGCTCTGCTTCGGCGGTATCTCCTGCAACATATGGATATGGTC
>CAVERB010000022.1:0-7658 GCA_963618105.1 Oxalobacter sp.
ATGTGTAAAGCATGCCGCCAGCGTTCAATCTGAGCCAGGATCAAACTCTTCAGTTCAATCTCTACTTCTCTTAGTCGCTCTCAATTCTTACTGACAAGGATTTGCATCCTTACTTGCTTTCTTTGCGGGCGACATCATTTCTTCCGTACGGAATAGCTGCCGCCCACACCTATCATCTGCCTCTTTGTTAAAGATCCTTTCCTCCTGCCTCCTCAGGGCGTTGTGCCTGTATCATGAGCGGAGAATCGAAATTATGCCTCTTCAATTTATTCTATGTCAATACCTCTTTTTTCTCTCAGACACTTTTACAACGCAATACCCCACAAATCCCTTGAAAAAAGCCTTTTAACACCTTTGGTTTAGACAAGCCTGCTCTTTTCAGCGACATATTCTGAAAAAAACAGAAACGCTATTGAAAAACTGGCAAGAAATCAGGATACAGAAGAACCTGCTGTCAGCATGCGTTCCACATAGCGGGCTATCAAATCTATCTCCAGATTGACTTTGGTTCCTGCCACCAAATGCTTCAAAGCCGTGACTTCAACGGTATGGGGAATCAGATTGATGGAAAAGCGGCAACCTGTCTGGACATCTTCCACACTATTGACTGTCAGGGATACGCCATTAACCGCCACCGATCCTTTATACGCGAGGAATTTCCCCAGTTCAGGAGGCGCTTCGACCACCAGTTCATGAGATTCCGCTACAGACACAAACCGGATGACTGTCCCGACACCATCCACATGCCCAGAAACGAGATGTCCGCCTAGGCTGTCACCAAGCGCCAACGCTTTTTCAAGATTGACCTCACCTGGCTTATCAAGCCCAGAAGTCTTATTCAGGCTTTCACGGGACACATCCACCTTGAAACCCTTGTCAGTCTTTTCAACAACTGTCATGCAGGCGCCATTGATGGCAATGGAATCCCCGATACGGACATTGTCCATCGGCAATGCGCCTGCCTCGACATCCAGACGAACACCCGCATCTTCCCCTGCTGACTGCGGTGTGACAGAACGGATTCTGCCAACCGCTTCGATTATGCCTGTAAACATCCTTATCCTTTCCTGTCCTTATCCACGACCCTGGCAACAATACGCAGATCACCGCCAACCTGGGTCACTTCCCGGATATCCAATGCAATCCTGTCATCCAAAGATGACAGGGCATTGATGCCCAGCATATCCCTGCCTCTGCCCAAACAGCATGGCGCCATATAGAGCAGCAGTTCATCGACAAGTCCTGCCTGTACCAAAGCCCCTGACAGAGTTGCCCCTGCCTCGACATGCACCTCGTTGATTCCCCGATCACCGAGAATCCGCATCATCTCCTGGAGATCAACCCGACCTGTCTCATTGATGGCGGCAAAGACTTCTGCTCCTTTTTCCTTGAGCGCATCAATCCGAATCGGCGAAGCATTCGCAGCAAACAGCCAGACAGCCCCCTGTCCCAGCACCTTGGCATCCAACGGTGTTTTCAGATGGCTATCCACCACAATCCGGATCGGCTGACGCACTACCTCTGACAACCGCACATTCAGCTGTGGATCATCCGTCAGCACAGTACCTATCCCTGTCATTACGGCATCAGCTTTCATCCGCCAACGATGTCCATCAAGACGGGCAACTTCTGAAGTGATCCATTGACTCTCGCCATTCGGCAAAGCCGTCTTGCCATCTAGACTGGCGGCAATCTTGACCCGCACCCAAGGACGTCCTCTTTCAATCCGGGACAAGAAACCCAGATTCATTTCCCGTGCCTGAAACTCAAGGACTTTTTCAAGCACTTCAATCCCCGCCTGCCGCAACCGGCTGATTCCTTTACCAGCAATCCTCGGATCGGGATCCTGCATCGCTGCAACCACTTTACCCACTTTAGCCCGAATCAACGCCTCGACACAGGGCGGTGTGCGTCCATAGTGAGAACAAGGCTCCAGAGTGACATAGACAGTCGCTCCTCTGACATCCTCATTCATGGCGGTAGCATTTTCCAATGCCTCAATCTCCGCATGATGTCCTCCGACAGGCTGAGTGAACCCTTCGCCGATAATCCTGCCATCCCTAACAATCACACAACCGACTCGTGGATTGGGAGATGTCTCCACAGAACACCGTTCTGCCAGCTCCAGAGCATGACGCATGAAAAACACATGCTCTGACATGACAGACTTGTCTTCAACCTGTATTGTCCCCATGGAACCTTCCTCCGACTGGCATACAATGGAGCAGATTTTACCGTATAAACCTATAAAAAAGCCTGCGGGTATTTTATCTCCCACAGGCTTGAATCCCTCGCTATCCAATGGATAGCTTCCAGATATCGGTTATTTTTGATAGACAGGGAAAGCTGCTGTCAGTTTCTGGACTTCAGCTATTACACGATCCAAGACCGCCTTGTCAGAATGGTTTTCAATGACATCTGCAATCAGATTACCGACCAGGACAGTCTGCTCTTCTTTGAAACCACGAGTCGTCATGGCTGGTGTCCCCAGACGGATACCGGAAGTGACAAATGGAGACTGTGGATCATTCGGTACGGCATTACGATTACAGGTGATATGGCATTGTCCTAGGACATCCTGTGCCAGACGACCAGTAACTCCTTTGTTCTGCAGGTCAACCAGCATGACATGGGATTCTGTCCTGCCGGAAACAATATTGAAACCACGAGCAATCAAGGTTTCACACAGGACTTTCGCATTCTTGACAACCTGTTGCTGATATTCCTTATATTCCGGCTGCAAAGCTTCCAAAAAGGCCACCGCCTTGCCAGCGATGACATGCATCAATGGACCACCCTGCAATCCAGGGAAAACAGCTGAATTGATCTTGCGTTCCAGTTCTGCCTTCATCAGGATGAAACCACCACGGGGACCACGCAGGGATTTATGGGTCGTAGAGGTAACCACATCAGCATATGGGACTGGACTTGGGTAAACTCCCGCAGCAATCAGGCCAGCATAATGCGCCATATCCACCATAAAGAAAGCCCCGATTTCCTTCGCAACCTTGGCAAACCGTTCAAAATCAATTTTCAGGGAATAAGCAGAAGCTCCGGCGATAATCAGTTTTGGCTTGTGTTCACGTGCCAGCTTTTCCATCTGGTCATAGTCAATGACACCGTTTGCATCCAGACCATAAGAAATGATGTTGAACCATTTACCGGACATATTCAGCGCCATGCCATGTGTCAGATGCCCTCCTTCAGCCAAGGACATCCCCATGACCGTATCACCCGGGTTCAGCAGCGCCAGGAACACTGCCTGATTTGCCTGGGAACCAGAGTTTGGCTGGACATTCGCCGCATCTGCACCAAACAATTTCTTCACACGCTCGATTGCCAGTGCTTCAGCAATATCAACAAATTCACAACCACCGTAATAACGCTTGCCAGGATAGCCTTCAGCATATTTATTGGTCAGCTGAGTACCCTGTGCTTCCATCACTGCAGGGGATGTATAGTTTTCGGAAGCAATCATTTCAATATGTTCTTCCTGACGGCGGTTTTCCTGCTGAATAGCAGCCCACAGCTCTGGGTCAACCTTGGCTACGGTGTGGTCTTTAGCAAACATTTCTGCTCCAAATCTTATTCTTGCAAAAGGAGAAAACAATTAAACGGTCCTTCGACCGTTCCCAAATATCTGATGAGAAATAGCGGATTATTCTATATAAATCAATGCCATTAGACAAGTATGCAATCATTCTCCTGCATCGGTTCCATACGGTCTTTACCGCTGGAGTCCCCGAGCCGGGCATCGTATATAACTTCTGATAGATGTATATCCAGAGGTAATCACAGAGGTACTTAGAGAGGTACAAAATCTGGTAACTGTTTTTAGGAAAAAACACCCCATCAACTTCCCAAGAAACGAAGGAAAATGATGGGAAAAAATCTGCTGACAGAAAGACAAGTCAAAAACTGGAAATCTGGGACTTCCCCTTGTTCCAGTCTTCCATCCAAACAGAACATCCTTAACAGTAAGATGAGTATCTCTGATGATGATGGATTGTCCCTTTTCTTTGATAAACGAACTAACAAGAAGACTTGGAGATTCCGTAAGAAAGGAGGAATCTTCAATCTGACAGATATCAACCTTGGGGGATGTGGGTGTCAGTTTGGAAGTCCGTGAACTGATGTTATCCAATCATTCAAATAACGCATATCACCGTTCGCAACTGGAAAACGACAGACGGAAAGCGTATCTGCTCTGGTCGGATGTCGTTGATTCGTATCGATTGAAAGCGTTGGAATCCATCTCATCCTGAAAACAAAAAAACCGTCCAGCTGATTTTCTTGGACGGGTTCACCTGTGATACTACATTCCTTAAAGCGTTTTTTCGGCTGCACGTTTCAGGATTTCTGAAAGTTTCTTTGTCCCTTTCCGGGTTTCATTCAACCGTTTCCCCGATGTCCGTTTCTTCTTCCGGGATTCGGTAACGATAACAGCGGAAATCCTGTCAGCAAGGTCTTCCAAATCCTTGTCTGTCAAATCCCCGTTCTTGTCATTCAATACATTATCCGCAAAAACGATGTCCAAAACCTTTGTCCTGAAAATTACCCCAACATCAGGATACGGAAAGGTTGCATAAACCTGCATCTGTTCAACATCCAGTGTCATATCTCATTCAGTTTTTTCGTGAACTCTGCATACTTCACAATCATCTTATATACCTATATAGGTTTATTGACAATGCAGGAATTTAGCTCCCCCTTTGTTTCCTGAATGCGTTTACTGGCTGTCAGTTAGGGTTTACCTTTTTAGACAGTCTGAACACAATCAGACAAAGATAGATAGAATCCAGTCACTTTAGCTGTTTCACTGTGACTGCTTCATCTTGTCTATAGCGTATTCAGGTGATTGCTGATGTATCGTGACATCAGTATTGATGGATTCTGAATATTGGAATGGCGGCAATGATTTTGCATCAATCTTGCCTGATGATAGCAAAGCATTTGTTAGCACATAACACCATTCTCTAACCTGACCGTAAACAAATGAACGGTATTCTTCCGGCAATGTTTCCAAGATGTCTGCAATATTGAAAGCAACAGCTGTTGATGATGGAGACATCAGAAATAGTGTTGAAACAGGTACATCAAGCACACTAGCAATCTTACTGATGGTTGCAAGACTTGGCGCAACACTGCCACGTTCAATGCGTGAAATGGATAACGCCTGAAGATCAACCAGTTCCGCAAGCCGTTCCTACGTCATCTTGGCTGCTTTTCTGGCAGTTGCAATGTTCTTTCCAAGCTGTGCCTGGATTAAAGAGCCACGCCATATCGTTACATGGACACCACTAGAATGGCTTGTCAAGAATGTCATCCTGATACTGCTTGCTGTAATCATCATTGGTGGTGTGATTTTATTGGCGAAATGCAGCAGCGGTACTCAAAAGGTAGCACAAACAGATACTGCTGGCTCCGCTACCCCTGCTGCACATGATGTTATTCCGAAAGATAATCGTAGGAATCAGTCCGAAGACTACTACCAACATCGTCCACGGATAAACCGAAACGGTTTACCTGATGTCCGAGATATTCCCAACTGAAAAGAATATATATGATGAAAAAAATTTTATTTCTCGCATTAGGCTGTATAGCAATGGCAACCGCAACAGCCGGTGACTGGGTTCATGTGAATACCCGTAGGGGCAATTATGGCAATACTAACCATGCCTATGTTTCACCCAGTAGCCTCAGTGGCAGCAAAGTTAAGGTGATGGAACAAATTGAAGGGGGATATAGGCATGGAAGCCATTACAAGTATTGGATGGAAGCCGATCGTTCAGACGGCATAATAAGAATGGTCTCAAATGTCCAACAATTTGATGCGAACAATAACTTTATAGGAGAAAACCCACCATCTAATCCAGGCTGGTATCCTGCAACGGGACAGAAAGACCCTGCTGTCTGGCGTTACATCTGCGAATAAACGATATAAGACGGTGTAATGTAATCTGGACCTAGATATGAGAAAAATAGGCATTGCTGTAGGAGCATTCCTGGTTCTTGCTGTCGGTATATGCTTTGCTTTTTCTGGATTCAATAAGAATACTGCTAATAGCAACACAGGAAATAGGGTTCATAATCCTACAAATACATCACTCAATACTGCATCTAACCTAGGAATTGCCATAGTAGCACCAGGTTCCTATGGGCAAGAGGCAAATGGTTGTGCCCGTGGCATTTCAGCCCTTGAGCAACGAGGATTTAAAGTCTTCAATTACTACGACCATGCAAAACGCTATCAACGGTTTGCTGGAACCGATGTCAATCGACTTCAACAGATCAACAGCGCGGTAAACAATCCCAATGTTGATGTCATCATGGCTTTAAGAGGCGGTTATGGGACAAGCAGGTTATTGTCATCCTTAGATTTTGATCGTATTGCCAGAAGCGGAAAAATCTTTGTCGGTCACAGAGATACCACAGTAATCCAGTTGGCATTACTTAAACATGGTGCAATCAGCTTTGCTGGTCCAATGGTTTGTCCTGATTATGCACAACAGGATTTAAATCCTTACACCATACAGCACTTTGAAAATGCGCTGTTCAATCCACGCATCAACCTTGACTGGCATGACAGTGGCAATCCTGATGTCAATGTATCAGGGACATTATGGGGTGGAAACCTCACGATGTTGGCAAGTCTGGTCGGCACACGTTGGATGCCTGACATTCAAGGTGGCATTCTCTTTGTAGAAGATACTCATGAACATCCCTACCACTTGGAACGAATGCTGATTCAGTTAGACGAGGCAGGAATTCTTCGTAAACAAAAAGCACTGGTTCTAGGACATTTCACGGACTATCAGACAACACCAGCAGATAACGGCTATAACCTTAACACTATGGTTGCATGGCTGAGAAAGCGGTTGCTGATACCTGCCATAACAGGACTTCCATTCGGATATGTAAGGAATAAGGCCTCCCTACCTATAAGAGCAAAAGCAAGGCTAGTATCAAGAAATGGCTCTGTATCACTAGAACTCAGTGATTATCCATATTTCAGATCAAACAAGCGTTTTTAACATGAAATCTGATGGAGAATAGCATGAAGAAATTACTACCATTCCTTTTTTTGACATTACCAATGACAACCTTTGCTGAAGGCTTCCTTATGCCAGGTTTTCAGCAATTTGACAGCATTGAGATTTACCCATATGAATAAAAAGAAACAAACTCTATATTGCGATACAGTTGGAACATGGCATTTTTATCCTGGTGGTATGGCAGCATCTCATGACGTGGCAGCCTGTTCATCAGGACCAACTGATACCCTTTTGTTCAAGAGTGCCAAATGGATTGTTTCCGACTTTCAGTCCACGGATATGGATACCAGAAGAACATATGATTTTTATTATCTAGGTCAGAATTGCGCCATAACAAAAAATGAATGGAATTGCTCATGGTGGAAGAAACTAAGGAATACCGGCATTCCAAATGGAATTGGAAATGAGCATGATGCCCCTGAAGATAATATTTGTTGGGCATGTGCCGCATATCCAGGATCATATTAAGCTTATTCCTGTAATTTAATGTGAACTTAAATAAAAAACTAATCATAATATTTTTACCGCTTCTTGTATTGTCTGGATGCAAAATTGGCGAAGAACCTAAGATTAAAAAAGAATCCCATAAAAGTAATGAAGTAT
>CAVERB010000023.1:0-14807 GCA_963618105.1 Oxalobacter sp.
CGCCCAACACTCAGTCTTCTTCTTATTTCTATAGTTATCGGCTGTATTTATGCTTATTTCTGTGGAAATTTCAAGTTTCATACTATTTTCCAAAATTCACTGTCATTGTTCCTTTTTTTGCGAATCAAAGGATGGGCAAGAATACCTTGTTTTTTGTTCACTTCCCTGATATTTACAATCAACGCTACCAGTTTCAAGATTTATGGCGGACAGATTCAAGAAGGAGGCATTGCATCAATATTAGAAATAAACTCCAATGAAGCTAGCGAATATCTATCGTTCATTGGAATATTTCCCTTTTTTATTTTTATATGTGCATTTTTATTATTTTTGATTTCTTCAAAAAACGCCAAACAACTTGGTTGGAAAGGTTTTATTTTATTATCCTTTCTTCTTATCTATCCTGGCTTTAAGAAAGCCGTATTTCCTTCATTGCTATCAGAAACCGATAGGCGATCTTATTGGGACTTTCGTGAATTTCCTATCGGTCGGCTTGCCGAAAACTATCAAAGGAATTTCCTGCTTCGCGAACCTTTTATGATGGCAAAATATTACAATATTCAAAGTCGCTTAAAAGAGGTAATAAACAGAGAACGGCACTTGCCAACAGGTATTTCTTATTCCGAACAGAAAAACAGCCCATTAAAGATTGTAGTCATCCTTGGAGAAAGCGATGCTAAACAGCATCATGGTATCTATGGTTATAAACATCCTGTAGATACCTTCATGATGCATCAAGCCAGACACTCTGAAAACACTGCTATCTTCAATGCGATTGCCCCGCTCCAATTACCCGTGAAGCTGTTTTCCGGATATTCAGTCTTGCTTCTAGCCGTAATATATCCCCTCTTTTTGACAATCATAGTCTGATTGAAATGGCAAAACAGGCTGGATATCAAACCATCTGGCTATCCAAACAAGCTCATATCGGAGATGAACACTATAACCGCTCTATTGCACTTCAAGCAGATGTTCTGACATTTTTCGAATCAGGTCTGGATATTGAGCTTGTTGAACCATTTTCATCACAACTGATACCAAATAAAAAGCAGTTCTTCGTTCTTCATCTCAATGGCAGTCATATCGACTATTCAGAAAAACATGATAAATCCGATTACAACAAGGCAACTGCATCTGATGCAAAATTCCGTCACTATGATGCAACCACTGCCCATACAGACCGTATCCTAGAAAAAATCTCTCATTATGGCGATAAAAACACGCTCTTTATTTACTTACCAGACCATAGTGAATTGATTAATATTGGTCACGGACTCCCCATACCATATGCTGAACAATTTGAGATACCGTTTATGGTCTGGTCACAGAATCCTGAAATCATTAGCCGTTTTAGACAGCTTGTTAAAAAACATTCAATTGAAAATGGGACATTATTCAATACAGCTTCTTTTTCTTTAGTTGTTGCAGAGATGATAGGATTCAATATCTCCAATTCTTTCAGAAAAACTGCCCTAGAAGATGCTGGTTTTATTTATAATGTCGATGAAAAAGTCTATCCTCTATCGGATTTGCCCAGATACGGTAATTGATTACAGCAAAGTCAGAAAACTTATGTAAGAACTGGCTTATTTGACACTCTCAGCCCCCTTGTTCGCCAGCATATCCGCTTTCTCATTGCCTTCATCGCCGGCATGCCCCTTGACCCAGTGCCAGTCTATCTGATGGCGCTGAACGGCTTCATCCAATGCCTGCCAAAGTTCAACATTTTTCACGGGTTTCTTGTTCGCGGTTTTCCAGTTGTTCCGTTTCCAGTTCTGAATCCACTCGGTAATACCGTTTTTGACATACTGGCTGTCAGTATGCAGGTCAACATGGCATGGACGTTTAAGCACATTCAACGCCTGGATGACAGCGGTCAGCTCCATACGGTTGTTGGTCGTCTTTTTCTCTCCCCCGAACAGTTCCCGTTCATGTCCCCGGCAGGTCAGCCAGGCGCCCCATCCCCCTGAACCGGGATTGCCCTTGCAAGCGCCATCGGTATAGATGATTACGTTATCCATTGCCTGATTTTCCATGGTTCTGCCTGTCCGGTTTGGTTTATGCTTATAATAATTTTTTGAGGTTATTGTCAGAGGGGACATTATGCCAACACCTAAAGTCAGCTTTATCCGCGCATTCAGGGATAATTATATCTGGATGATTGAGTCTGGTTCACAGGCTATCCTGGTCGATCCAGGTGATGCCGTGCCTGTTCTTAACACTTTAAAGCAACGCAAGCTGCAACTGGCTGGCATTCTACTGACACACAAACATAATGACCATATCGGCGGTGTTACCAATCTGCTGAAGAAATTTACGGTGCCGGTTTATGGGCCTGCCAATGATGGCATTGCTGAAGTAACCCATCCGTTGAAAGAAGGGGATACCGTCATATTCGATGCATTAGGCGACTTTCAGCTTTCTGTACTGGATGTTCCAGGACATACCCTTGGACATATCGCCTATTATGCGGCATCCCAAAAATGGCTGTTCTGCGGCGATCTGCTGTTCGGCGCAGGCTGCGGACGGATTTTTGAAGGGACGCCTGCCCAGATGTATGCCTCCATCAGCAAAATCGCAGCACTGCCTGATGACACGCTCATCTATGCGGGACATGAATACACCATCCCAAATCTGAAATTTGCCGCAGCTGTTGAACCAGATAATCCTGCGATTCCAGAACGTGTCAAAGCCTGCATAGAAAAACGCCGCAAATATATGCCAACTCTGCCCTCTACGCTCGCTGAGGAAAAAGCGACAAATCCTTTCATGCGTGCGGATAAGGCAACCGTGATTGACCGGATGGTTTCCCTGGAAAAATTGTCGGAAAAAACACCTGTGGCAACTTTCGCGGCAATCCGCGAATGGAAAGACAATTACGTCGGTTGAACGGTATGAATCCTATCCAGACAATGCATGACTGGCTTGTTTCTCCGACAGGACAGTACATGTTGCGTTGGGAAGAAATGTACTTTCGGACTTTAACGGAAGACATTTTTGGATTCAATGCCGTTCAGATCGGTTTGACTGAACTGGATACCCTGAAAGAAAATCGGATCTCTAACCACTGGTATTCCAACCCGTTCCTGCCTGCTGCCGATATGGCAGATCCCCATCAGCACAACCATGATGCAGCAAAGGGATTGAACGGCCATTCAACGCCTGTTTCTCTGGTACATACCGATGGCCAACTGCCATTCGACACTGAATCCATTGACCTGGTGGTATTGCCCCATACTTTTGACCTGGCAAAATCTCCGCATCAGCTCTTGCGGGAAATCCATCGAATCCTGATTCCTGAAGGACAAGTCATTATCAGCGGCTTCAATCCAACCAGCCTTTGGGGTATCCGGCAGCGTTGGGGACGGATGACAGGCAACCATTTTTTGCCAGTGGACGCCGCATTCATCAGTCTTCCCCGTATGAAAGACTGGCTTGCCCTGCTGGGTTTTGAGACAAGCCGCGGATACATTGGCTGCTACTGCCCGCCCTGCAAAACCTGGAAAGGACTGGACCGTTTTGCATTCATGGAAAAAGCTGGCAACCGCTGGTGGCCCTATTGCGGCGCCGTTTATCTGTTATGCGCTATCAAGCAGGTTCCCGGCATGCACTTGATCGGACCAGCCTTCCGGAAAGAAACCCGACGGTTTCTCAATACCGCAACGGTCCAGAACAAAGTCAGTCAGATGAATGCGTGTCCAATGGAGGAAAGGGAATAATATCCGCCATAACGAAAATAGCCTATTCTGAAGTTGTAGCAGAAACTGTGAAGAAGTTAAAATCTGAATATGGATTACACATATCATTATGATTCGCCCCTTGGCGGTATTACCCTGGCAAGCGATGGCAAGGCTTTGATTGGACTTTGGTTTGATGAGCAGAAGTACTTTGCAGATTCGCTCGCCCAAGACCATGAAGAAAAATATCTTCCTGTCTTTCAACAGACCGAGAAATGGCTGGATACCTATTTCAAAGGGCAAGCACCGGATTTCACTCCGCCACTTGTTATGCGGACCACGACATTTAGGCAGGCTGTCTGGCAGATTATGCTCGCCATTCCATTTGGCCATACCATGACCTATGCCCAGATTGCTGAAAAAATTGCCAGACAGAAAAACATCCTCAGAATGTCCGCACAAGCCGTTGGCGGAGCTGTCGGCCATAATTCCATTTCACTGATTATCCCGTGCCATCGGGTTGTTGGCACAAATGGCAGCCTGACAGGATATGCAGGCGGTATTGCCAAGAAAGTACAACTGCTGACCCTGGAAAAGGCGGATACTTCGAAATTCTTTATTCCCACCAAAGGGACTGCCCTATGAAGCCGTCAAACATCACCAGACAAAAAGGCTTTTACTTTACAGGCATGCCGTTTTCATTCTTTAGAAAAAACTGTCAATAACAGTCCAGCCAATGCCATTCCAATGCCAGCGGCAACCACACCATGCCACATCCACAGTTTCCAGCAGATTCCTGACAAAAAAGTACCCAAGGCTCCGCCGATAAAGAAAGTGGTCATAAAGACGGTGTTCAGCCGATTGGCGGCTTTGGGATCAAGCACAAGGACACTGGATTGATTGCTGATCTGAATCAACTGGATTCCCATATCAATTACAATGATGCCCAGAATCATGCATGGATAGCTGTTTTGCCCAAAAAACATGATCACCCAGGCAAGCAGAATGGAAGCACTCCCCAGATAATTCATCTTACGGACACCCAATCGGTCCGCATACTTTCCTGCAAGGCTGGCTGTCAGCGCACCTGCCACTCCGCACAATCCCAATAATCCGATGACATCCTGACTGGCAAAAAACGGCGCCTTGACCATCTTGAATGTCAGGGATGCCCACATTGCCAAAAGCGAACCAAAAGCCAGTCCTCCCCGTATGGAGGAAAGGCGAAGGCGGGGATATTGCTGGATCAGTGCAAACAGGCTCTTCAGCAATCCGCCATAATGCCCTTTGAAATTCGGCACCATATCCGGCAAGGTCAGGTAAACCGCTATCAGACAGAACACTGTCAAGACTGCAGAAATATAGAAAATCATCCGCCAGCCAAAATATTCCCCGACAATACCGCTGACGCCCCGGGAAGCCAGAATGCCTGTCAGTAACCCTGAAAGCACCAGACCGACATTGCGACTCTTATTGGCTGACTCTGAAAACTGTGCGGCAATGGGAATGAAGACCTGCGGCATCACTGTGCAGATACCTGTCACCAATGCAGCAGCATAAATGACATAAAGATGCTGTGCGGTAGCCAATACCAGAAGTGACAATATCAACAGACAGAAATCCGTCAGGATGATTTTCCGGCGGTTGACCAGATCACCAAGGGGAACGATGAAAAGGAGCCCACAGGCATAACCGATCTGAGACATCATCGGAATATGGTTGGCTGCCAGCTCACTGATCTTCATATTCTGGGCAATCGCACTCAACAGCGGTTGGCTGTAATAATTGTTGGCGACTGTAATGCCCGCAATGATGGACAGGATGATTAAGAGCAGCCGAGGAACACCTTGGTTTTCTTTCAGCTCAAACTTCATTTCTTTTATATTGCTTTCTGCATCAGACCATCATAAACCAATTCTGTATGATATATGGCATCGCATCCAGATTAGGCACATCTCTCTTTTTTTGCGATAATTTCGGAATTGACAACTCTTGAAGCGCATTTATGGCATGGCTGTTTGATCCCGCGGCGTGGATCTCACTGGTTACCCTGACTATCCTAGAAATCGTTTTGGGCATTGATAACCTGGTGTTCATTGCGATACTGGCAGACAAACTCCCTCAAAACCAGCAGAACAAAGCCCGTATGACCGGACTGGGATTGGCAATGTTTGTTCGGATTGCCATGCTGTGTTTCCTCTCATGGCTGGTTACGCTGACACAGCCGCTGTTCCATTTCCACGCACACCCTTTTTCAGGCAGGGACATCATCCTGTTTATCGGTGGTGCTTTTCTGCTTTTCAAAGCAACCTCTGAATTGCATGAACGGCTTGAAGGAAGTTCCCACCATGAAAGCAGACAAAAACGTGTCATTCCGGGATTCTGGGTTGTCGTTGCCCAGATCATTGTCCTGGATATCGTTTTCTCACTGGATTCAGTCGTTACCGCTGTGGGTATCGCTTCCCATCTGCCTGTTATGGTGGCAGCCATTGTTGTTTCTGTACTGATTATGATGTGGATGCAGAAACCGATTACCGATTTTGTGAACAGCCATCAGACAGTCGTGATCCTCTGCCTTTCCTTCCTGCTGATGATCGGGCTTTCCCTGATCGCTGAAAGCGTCGGCTTTGAAATCCCGAAGGGCTACCTCTATGCAGCCATTGGCTTCTCGATACTTATCGAATCTTTCAACCAGATCGGCAAATACCGGATAAAAAAACATATGGCGAAAATCCCGCTCAGAGACCGTACTGCCAATGCTGTTCTGTTCCTGCTGGGTGCCAGGGCTGAAACCCACGACCTCTCGCCGGAGGTCCAATCCGTCATCGAGGATACGCCGGCATTTGGCGAGAAAGAACGTGATATGGTCTCCGGTGTTTTGACACTTGGCGAACGGAGCATCCGTTCCATCATGACCCCTCGGAACGATATTGTCTGGGTGGACATCTCAAATGATGCCGTCTCCATTCAGGAACAGCTCCGGAGCATCTCCCACAGCTATTATCCGGTCTGTGAAGAAAAACTGGACAATGTCAAAGGCATTGCCCGCGCCCAGAATATTATTGATGACCTGCATCGTTATGGAGAAATCCAACCCGATTCCATCCATGATGCGGTTGTAATGCTAGAATCTGTCGGTGTCCTTCAGGCAATTGATCTTTTCAAGTCTGAACGCGGGCAAACAGGACTGGTCGTTGACGAATATGGGTCCATTGAAGGTCTGGTGACACCGATTGATGTGCTTGAAGCGATCGCCGGTGAATTTCCTGATGAAGACGAGTCTCTTGAAGTTAAGGAAATCAGCGACGGTGTCTGGGAAATGGATGGCTCGACTGACTTGTACAGCGTGGAACACACTTTGGGAACCAATGGGCTGGTTGATGACAACCAGGCATATTCCACCCTGAATGGACTGATTCTGGAACATCTGGGAACCGTTCCTGTTGCCGGACAAGCATTCGAATACGATGGTTTCCGGTTTGAAGTGGTCCAGATGGATGGCAGGCGTATCGAAACCGTCAAAATTACACGGATTGACTCACCTGATGCTTGACTCTTCCCGACAGACATTTCCTTTTCCTTTCAAGGATTTTTCGGTATATTTTTAGATTTTGCTGAAAACAATCATTGATTGCCGTGATGAACATTCCTCGGTCTCCGGCAATCATGGAACCTGATAATGGAACTCTTCCAGAAAATCATCCAGCAGCTGAACGCCATCGTCAGTGGTCCCATCCTCTTGCTCTTGCTGGCAGGCACAGGGCTTTTCCTGTCGATCGGTTACCGCTTCATCCTGCAGCGGAACATTATTCATGCTTTTAAAATGCTACTGCTTGGACGGAAGAAAAGCGACAAGGCTGGCGACCTTTCTCCTTTCAACGCATTGATGACTTCCATGTCGGCTGCGGTCGGCACAGGCAATATCGCCGGTGTTGCCACAGCTATCTATCTGGGGGGACCGGGCGCCCTTTTCTGGATGTGGCTGGTTGCCATCATCGGCATGGCAACCAGTTATTCAGAAGCAGCATTGGCTGTCCTGTTCCGGGAAAAAGATTCGAACGGCAACTATATCGGCGGACCGATGTTTTACATCCGGAAAGGACTGGGCGAACGCTGGAAATGGCTGGCTTTTCTGTTCGCCGCGTTCGGAATGCTGGCCGGCGCTGGCATCGGCAATACTGTCCAGTCGAACTCTATTGGACAAGCGCTTGAACATACCTTCAACATCAATCCGATGATTTCCGGTGTTATCGTCATGATCATCGTCGGACTTGTCCTGATTGGCGGCATCAAACGTATCGGTGAAGTCGCCGGACGGTTGGTGCCGTTCATGGCAATCGCCTATTTCTTCGCTGGTCTGCTGATCCTTGCCATCAACATAACGGAAATCCCTGCTGCTATTGGACTCATCCTCAAAAGTGCTTTTACCTCTCAGGCGGCAACTGGCGGTTTTCTCGGAGCAACCGTCTGGAGTGCCATCCGGTTCGGGATTGCCCGCGGCATATTCTCCAATGAAGCGGGTATGGGTAGCTCACCGATCGCCCATGCAACTGCCCAGACAGACAGTCCCCAGCAGCAAGGCATCATTGCCATGCTGGGCGTTTTTCTGGACACCATCGTCATCTGCTCCATCACCGGACTGTCGATTGTCATCACCGACGCCTGGAAAAGCGGTCATAACAGCGCTGCCATGTCAGTCACGGCATTTGAAAGCGGCTTGCCAGGCTTTGGGCAATATATCGTCAGCATCGGACTTGTCCTCTTTGCCCTGACAACCCTCATCGGCTGGAGCCTGTACAGCGAAAAATGCACCCAATACCTGTTCGGGGTGAAATCCATCAAATGGTTTCGGCTTGTCTGGGTCCTGCTTATTCCTTTCGGGACCTTTCCTTTTGTCAACCTTGAAGCATTATGGCTGCTCGCTGACCTGCTGAACGCCTTGATGGCAATCCCCAACCTGATTGCTCTGCTGCTGCTCTCGCCTGTCTTGTTCAGAATCACAAAAGAATATTGGGCAAACAAGAAGATGGACAAGGAATAACATCCCTTTCCGTCCTTCATCATGTCTCCAGATATTGAGACCCAGATGATATGGCAGGAGATCTTTTCCTCAACCATCCAGGCTGTTCTGATCCAAAAGAAAATCCAGTATCCCAATAACAAGGATGCCATCTTCTTAGGATCTCTGACAACGATGATTTTTTTGAAGTTGTCCCTGACATGATTGAGCGGTTTGCTTTCCTGATATGTTTTTTCAGAAGTGTTCAGATGCAATGCGGACTGGATATAGTAACGGTTGTTCCCCATATTGCAGACAAAATCAATCTCGGTCTGCACACGCTTTCCCTGTTCCCGTATCTCGACAACCCCGACATCTACATTATACCGACGCACCAGCAGTTCATTGTAAATCGCATTTTCCATAAGATGCGTTTCTTCCTGTTGCCTGAAATTCAGACGCGCATTACGAAGTCCGATGTCCGCAAAATAATATTTATGAGGAGTATTGATGTACTTCCTTCCTTTCACATCATAACGGAGTGTCTTTTTGATAATGAATGCATCTTCGAGATAAGAAAGATAAGTGTTAATTGTTGAAAGAGAAATCTCTTTTTCGCCATGGCTCTTGAATGTGTCATGAATCTTCTGCGGGTTGGTCAGCGATCCGACTGAAGATGCCAGAATATTGACAAGGATATCCAGAACATCCTTTCGTTTGACTTTATTCCGCTCAATGATGTCCTTGAGATAAAGCTGATTGAACAGGTCACTCAGGTATTGCGCCTTGTCAGAATTCTCCTTTTGTGCCAGCACAAGCGGCATCCCGCCATAGGCAAGGTAGTTGTTCCAGCAGTCATATTTATCACCGCCGATGGCAGAATAATATTCCAGAAAGGATAAGGGCATGACATGTATATCTGGTCCCCTCGTCCCCTGAACTCGGTAATGATATCGGAAGACAGGAATCTGGAATTGCTGCCGGTTATATAGATATCCAGTTTTTTTTCGTACAGCAGACCATTCAGGATGAATTCAAATCCATCAACAAGCTGTACTCATCCAGGAGCAGATAATACATCTCCTTGTCATGAATGAAATGCCGTATATACTGGTCAAACGCTTCCGGATTGTGATGGTATTTCCTGTTGGCAACCCGATCCAGTTCTATTTTGATGATGTGATCTTCCGGAACGCCTGAATCCAGAAGATGTTTTTTGAAGATAGGATCCAGCAGATAAGACACCGCACAGCCGGATGCCTGTAATGACCTTGATCAGTCCGTTTTCCCTTTTTGCAATCAACTGCTTCAGGTAGAGATCCCTGCTGATTTCTTTCATCGTATTACCAGGCGTTGGAAAACGCCCTTCTCCTTGTCACACTTTCATTCCTAGCGAAGATTTTTGCCATTCAGGGCATTTTTCTTCAACAGTACAGTTGTCTTAAACAGATAAAAATTTTCAGGCAATCTGCTCAAGATGCGGGTCATCCTGCATCAGATAATTCTGGATATAGTCTTTGGCACCTTCTTCCAGCGTATGGAACGGAACATCACAGCCAACCTTTGCTTTCCAGTCCATGACCGCTTCGGTGAAATACTGGTATTTGCCTTTCAAGGATGCGGGCATCTCGAAATATTCAATGACAGGCGATTTGTTCAATGCCGCATAAACCGCATGCGCCAGGTCGTTCCATGACCGCGCCTTGCCGGAACCGATATTCATGATGCCATTGACCTCTGGATGCTCCAGCAACCACCAAAGCACATTGACACAATCCTTGACATAGACAAAATCCCGGAACGATTCCCCGTCGCCGTAATCAGGATGGTCAGACTTGAACAGCCGGATCGGCAACCCGTTCTGAACATCGGCAAAGACCTTGCAGATAACACTTCGCATATCGCCTTTATGGTATTCATTCGGCCCATAAACATTGAAGAACTTGACACTGGCAATGCTGTTGATCCGGTTTTCCCGGATTGCCCATAAATCAAACAACTGCTTCGACCAGCCATAAGCATTCAGCGGTTTCAGTTTAAGTGCCGTTTCGACACTGTCAGAAAACCCCTGTTCCCCGGCACCATAAGTGGCAGCACTGCTGGCATTGATGAACCGGATACCTTTCTCCATCGCAAACCTGCAAAGCATTTTGCTGTAATTGACATTGTTTCCCATCAGGAAATCAACATTTCTTTCCGTTGTGGAAGAACAGGCCCCCATATGGATAATCCCTTCAACCTGACGCGGTACCTTGCCTTCCGTCATCATCTTCTGGAAAGCATCACGATGGAGATATTCGGTGAATTTCCGGTTGACGAGATTTTTCCATTTCTCTGTGGATGCCAGATTGTCAACAATCAGAATGTCATCAATCCCCATCTGGTTCAGTTTCCAGACCATGGCACTGCCAATAAACCCTGCACCACCTGTCACAATATACATTGTCGTTTCTCCTGAAGGCTGTTTCCCCATAGCAATTCAAATCAGTATTTTACCTGTTTCATCCAATGGTTCCTATCAGAGATACGACAGATTGACAGGAATAACCTAAAATGTACCGCTCTCATGGTCTCCGTTATTGCGGCAAACCTGTTTTTACTATACATTCAGCATATCCGGGGGATATCCCAAGCCGTAATCTGATTCAACCCTGCTGGAGACACCTTTGAAGCCAACTTTGTATTATGACACTGAACTGCTCTCGGTTTCCATCACAGAGAATGATACCCAGCTGACTATCAGATACCAAGGAAAAGAGATTACTTTACAAGGCGATATTGCCAATGTTGCCCATTGCCGCAAACTGCTTGAAGGACAGGATGCAGAAACCCCTTTGATTGGATTGGTGCGTCTGAACCAACGTAAAGCCGCTGGTGCCGGACGTTCCCGGAACGAATACCGTTTTGATGCCTATGTTGACCAGACGCTTCGGCGGGCATTTGACCTGGATGTCTATGAATTTACCCGTGAAACCCATAATGCCAACAGCATCGGCTGGCGCAATGCCAAATATCCGGAAGGATTCCTTGCCCCGAAAGGCATCATTCCAGGTCATCAGGGACGCTTTGTTTCCTCATCAACCCAAGATGTTCCCGTTGCAGTTCCGCTGGAATTTTTTGAACTGTGTACCCGTATGCGCTCTGACCCGGAGACCATTCTCAAAGCATTCATTGCAGACGTCTGCAACCTGTCCAGTTCTCCCGAACTGCCACGTGCTGATGGTGCGATGAACCACGGCGCTGATGCCAAAAGGAAAGCACGAGACTATCTCAGACAATCATGGCGGCTGAAAAAGGATTTCTTCAGTTAAAATACATCCAATCCCAACGGCGCCATGGCGGCAGCAAGTTCACGAATCCGTTGAAGCATAATAGAATACAACCCTATAAAAAGGGACTTCGAACATCGTTTGATTTTCTATAGAGGATTTTTCAATGATGGACTGGCATTATATTCAACCTGTTGATATCCATTTCGGCAACGGGATGCTGTCTTGCCTGGGCGAACAGATCCATAAAATTGGCGGCAAACGCGGAATCCTGGTCACATCATCCTCTTTCATTGAAAACGGGCTGGTGAAACGTCTGATGGATGAGAATCCCAAAACCATCTGTGCGGTTTACAGCGGTGTTTCCTCAAACACCGATATCAGCGAATGTGATGCCTGTTCAGCCATGATCCGGCAAGAACAATGCGATTTTGTGATCGCCCTAGGCGGTGGCAGCGTTATCGACTGTGCAAAAGCCTCCGCCGCATTCTGTCTTGATACTCTCCCGACAAGCGCCTATTTCGAAGGCAAAACGCCTCTGCCTGTCCGGAAACTGCCATTGATTGCCATTCCAACCACTGCTGGCACAGGCAGCGAAGTCACCCGTGTTACCGTTCTGATGGACCATGCTCATGGCATCAAGGCACCGTTGAAAGCCCCTGTTTTCTATCCAACCATTGCGATTGTTGACCCTGAACTGACCTATACCCTGCCAAAATACATCACTGCCTGTACCGGCATGGATGCGCTCTGCCATGCCATAGAAGCCTATTGGAATACCAACCATCATCCCATCTCTGATGCGTTTGCTTTCCATGCCGCCAACCTCGCTGTCAGATACCTCGAACAAGCCTGTTTTGAACCGGAATCTGCGATTGCACGGGAAAAAATGGCGGAAGCCTCCCTCACCGCTGGCATGGCATTTACCCTGACCGGCACAACATCCGTCCATGCCTGTTCCTATCCGCTGGGCGCCATGCTGGATATGCCCCACGGCGAAGCCTGCGGTCTCACCATTGACCGTTTCATGAAAATCAATGCGGAATCCGATAACGACGGCAGACTGAAACGCCTTGCCCGTGCAATGGGATACAGTGATGTTGAAGCGGTAGCTGATGCCATCACCGAACTGAAATTCCGGATAGGCCTGAAAAACGACCTGACCCATTTTGATTTGACAGACGGTCAGATTGAACAGCTTGTCCAGGGCAGTCAGCACCCCAACCTGAAAAACAACCCTGTTCCGATTACCGAAGACACCTTGCGATCAGTTTACCGCAGCATGGTGATCTAAATGATTTAAGATATTGCATCAGTTTATGCAATAGATTGAGTCGTTTTTTCCAATGATGAGATTGTCATCGCGGCATTCTTTGACAAGCGTTGATACCCGATTCGGTTATATGCCATAAATTGCTTTGTATATTGAGCAAAAAATGACTAAAATTGCTCAATATACAAAGCAAAAAGCGATATATCCTGCCACAAGAAAGCGTGAAATCCAGTCGCTATGTAAACTGGCAAAGGCTTTCTCCGTTGAAAAACTGCTTATCATCACCCTTGACGAAGCAGAGACCATCCGGCAAGAGAACCATAATATTCAGGTCATGCCAGTCTGGAAATGACTGCTTGAATCCAATTGACCAGTTTATTGACGAGCCAGTCACAGGCGATAAAGCAGATATTCGCCCCATTATGCCATGCCTGAATGCGGCACCGGATAAACAAGAGCTGTCTTTGCTGATAGCAAAGGCAATGCCCTTTAAAGTGTTTAACAACCTTCCTTGTCAGGCACTTTGCTGTCAGTCTGTCCTGCCAGCGGATGCAGTTTACTCATATCGACCCGCTTGCTGGCATGATAGAGGTCATAAGCGGTTTAGCACTGCATCCAGAACTGTGCGGTATGACCGATAGTTGCCGACAGCCTGACGCCATCTCAGGGGAAAGCGCTACTTTTTCCGTGACAATGCGATGGATGGTCGCCGGAAAGACTTTCAGCTTCCTAGCGAAAGCATTGAGACTCAGACCAAGACCGTTTATGGCATGCTTGACATGACTGCCCGGGTGCGGCGGTTTGGCTGTCCCTTTGTCAGATGACGCTTTCAATGCAGCAACTCCCGATGTTTTTCCGGTCATCGAGAGCCTTTCATGATTGTGTTTCAGCTGCTTTGGCATCCGCAAGACGGCGTGCCAGCAGACGGATCATCAGACTTGGACCATCAATTTCCTGTTTGCCGATTCTGGCAGTCACATGCAACTCACTGTCGCCGCGTAGGAACAGCGAAACCGTATTAACAGCGTTGCAGGTCTGATACCTGATAGTGCTGTCATCCGGCAATGACGGCATTTCTACCGGAAAGCTGGTGATAGTTTCACCGTTGAGCTTGATACTAAAGTCGATTTTCCCCATCGGCTTGGTGACTGGCGTGTTCAGTGTTGAAACCAGACACAGTTTCGGGATAGTAATACCGCCCTGTTTTTTCAGATCAGCTTCATCCACTGTAATCTGCATGACACCGCCGTAAACACCGATATGGATAGCCTTACCGTTGACTTCCTGCCGGATATCATCACAGTAAAGGGTATGTAGGTATCTTGGATTGTCCATTGTCTGCCTGTTCATCTTGTTGTTCATCATCGAAAACGCCTCCCCGGAGATGCCCAGGGAAGCGATTTTCAAATATGATATCAGAAGCTGTAACGGGCGCTTGCCGAAACCTGATAGGTCGTTCGGGTCGGACTGCCGGATGTGGTTTCCATTTCACCATAGGCGGACAAGTTCTTCGTGATGTTCCAGGTGCCGCCGAGTGCGTATTCAACCCAGGTACCACCCATGTCTTCATGGTATTTACGGGTAGTGCC
>CAVERB010000024.1:0-21040 GCA_963618105.1 Oxalobacter sp.
TTCCAAAACGCAGTGAAATAGTACAAAATAAAAGTTTGGAACTTCTCCGTCAGGCACCGTCTGACAGTGAAATCATTTTCCCCAGTGAGTTTAAGAATTATGGCAGCAGATACTATTGAAACCTTCATCCCGCCACAACGCATCCTGATGGGGCCAGGTCCGTCCAACATCCATCCAAGGGTACTCAAAGCGATGAGTGAACCGGTCATCGGCTATATGGATCCCGTGTTCGTCCAGATGATGGCGGAACTCAAGGACCTGATCCGTTACGTTTACCAGACAGACAACATGCTTTCCTACCCGGTCTCCGGTCCCGGGTCCGTTGGCATGGAGAACTGTTTCGTCAACCTGGTTCAGCCTGGCGACAAGGTTGTGGTCTGCCGCAACGGTGTTTTTGGCGGCCGTATGATTGAGAATGTTCTGCGCTGCGGTGCCACGCCAGTCATCCTGGAAGGTGTCTGGGGGGAACCAGTTGATCCAAACGCCTTGGAAGATTTGCTGAAGAAAAACCCTGAAGCTCGTGTTGTTGCCTTTGTTCATGGCGAAACCTCCACCGGTGTTGTCTCTGATGCGAAGACCCTGGCTGCGATCGCCCACAAATATGACTGCTTGACTATTGTCGATGCGGTCACTTCTTTGGCAGGTGTTCCTGTTCTGGCGAAGGAATGGGATCTCGATGCCGTCTATTCCGCCGGTCAGAAATGTCTGTCCTGCACCCCTGGGCTTTCCCCGTCCACGTTCAACCAGCGTGTCATAGACTATGTGACCGGACGTAAGGACAAGATCCAGAGCTGGTTCATGGACATGACGATGATCCTTGAATACTGGGGCAAGACCGTGCGTACCTACCACCATACGGCTCCGATCAATGGACTGTATGCATTGCATGAAGCATTGCTCATGCTGAAAGAAGAAGGTCTTGAGAATGTTTGGGCACGTCATCAGCGCAACT
Organism: Oxalobacter sp.; assembly: GCA_963618105.1. GTDB lineage: Bacteria > Pseudomonadota > Gammaproteobacteria > Burkholderiales > Burkholderiaceae_D > Oxalobacter. The sequence goes on from CAVERB010000024.1 coordinate 953, forward strand.
ACGAGGCGTTGCGTGACGGGCTTGAGGCGATGGGGCTTGAGTTCCTGGTTAAGCCAGAGAACCGCCTGCCGCAGATCAGCACCGTCAAGGTGCCTGAAGGGGTCAGTGAGCCTGCACTGCGGGCAGAGTTGCTGAAGATGAGCAGCCTTGAGATTGGCGCTGGACTTGGGCCGTTGGCGGGCAAGGTATGGCGTTTCGGCCTGATGGGCCAGACCTCCCGTCCGGAATACGTGCTGACGTGCTTGGCATCAATGGAGAAGATCCTGCCTGGGTTGGGTTATCCAGTCAAGGCGGGCGTTGCGGTTGCGGCGGCGCACAAGCGTTACGCTGAGCAGCATGCTGCAGCGGCAGAGAAGGCGCTTGGCTGACAGAAGGAATGGCGGTCTTTTCTCGAGCAGACGTCCAAGCTTGGGCGTCTGTTTTTTATGAAACGCCTGCTTATCGAGATTATCTTGCCACTGACATTGTATCCTTTGGAGCTGACCATTGCTGTCCAACCTGTTGAGCGTCTGTCTTGAAATCATCCCGATGGTATTGGGATGTGCTTTTCTGTTGCGGTTCTGGGCACAGCGGTGTCAGGCGAGCGCACCATTGAACATTGCCCGTTACATTACCCGGATGACAGATTGGCTGGTGATACCGCTGTACAAGACATTGTTCATGAAGAAAGGCAGTGATTGGGCATCGCTGGTTGGCGGTATTCTGGTCGCATGGACGGCAGCAGTTCTGGATACTTGGCTGTTCGGCATGACAACAATCAGGATCATTGTCTTCCTGACGCTGATGTCATTGTTGCGTTGGATATGCTATGGTTTTATGGCAATGCTGTTCGTCGAGGCGGTGTTCAGCTGGGTGAATCCTTATTCTCCTTTTGCTTTTTTCATCCGCAGCATGACAGAGCCTTTGATGCGTCCAGTCAGGAAAATGGTTCCAACATTGGGGCGTTTTGATTTTTCCCCGATGATAGTGTTTTTCCTGCTTCATATTGCGCTGAGATTGTTGTCACAACTGCTTTCGGTGTTGATATGACTGCGGTTTGGCTTTCACAGACAAAAAACGGTTTCAGACTGGCTGTCCAGGTTTCGCCAAATGCCAAGAAATCGGAAATTGTTTCGGATGATGGCGATGTCCTGCGTATCCGGTTGCAAGCTCAGCCGATTGACGGCAAGGCAAATGAAGCATTGATTGCCTTCCTTTCTAAGAAACTGCGGATTCCGAAACGGCAGATCACCATCATGCATGGAACCTCTGCCAGGAAAAAACTGTTGGAAATCACAGAAATCGGTTTTTCCCTGGAGACACTTGAAGGCAAGATCAGGGAATCCTGAAATCAGCAGGTTGACAGGCTGTCACCGAACCAGGGAGTCAGGTTTACCCCATTGTCCGACAATGATTGCCTGTAACCTGTCCAGTCAAAGAAAGGACCAGGATCTGTCTTGCGGACAGGGGCAATATGTTCATGCCCTGCCACATGCCTCATCTGGGGATAGCGTTCTGCCAGTGCTTTTGTCAGTGCAGTCAATGTCTGGTACTGCACAGGTTCAAAAGGAACAAAATCGGTTCCTTCCACTTCAATGCCGATGGAGAAATCATTGCAGCTTTCTCGTCCCATGAATGATGAAACACCGGCATGCCATGCCCTTTTTCCAGTTGGGACAAACTGGATAAGCTCTCCTGTTCGCCTGATGAAGAAATGTGAAGAAACCCTGAGTTCACGCAATTGGCCGAAGAAGGGATGCAGATCACAGTCAAGACGGTTCAGGAACATATCGACAATATAAGGACCACCGAATTGTCCTGGGGGAAGGGAAATGTTATGGATGACAAGCAGTTCGACAGGCTGCCCTTCAGGGCGGTCATTATGGTTGGGGGAGGGCATCTGTCGGGCTTGCGGACACCAACCGCCCTTGTCAATGGTGAGTGTCATGATGGAAACAGCTGTCATCGTCAGGATTTATGATCGCTAGAGAACCATGCTATCGCATGTTCTTGGGAGCAGAAAGTATGTCCTGCCCTTTTAATGGATTGAGAGACAGGGACAAAGACATTGCAGTGTTCACAGCAGAACATCTTTTCAGAGCCATTACCCGGTTTTCCCTGCCGCTGTTGAGGCGGTTGTCGAGGGAAACCATTTGGAAAATTACCGAAAGGCGGAAAACTGTTTTTGAACGGATTATCAGAACCCTGGTTGTCTGGCGTATTGGGATCCATGCCATTGCGGAAGATAATCACATTTCCTTTCATGTTTTTGATGATGGCAGCGATGATGACGATTGCAACACCGATCCACAGCAGGAGCGTCATTTCAGTAGTTCCTCTAGATGTTCAAAAAGATAGAGAGCATCATACGGCATATTGATGCAACTGGCTATGATGCGCAGCAACAGCGTTTTATAATGGACACCCCATTGTTTTTTCTGCGTGAAAGCCATGTCTTCCATTACGGTTTCCCTGAAACGTATCCAGCAGCAGATTGCACAGGCTGCCATGCAATGCCATCGAGAGCCTTTTGATGTCCAGCTGCTGGCGGTGTCCAAGACCAAGCCGGTCGATGCAGTGCTTGAGGCGGCAGGTGCCGGGCAGCTGGCGTTCGGTGAAAACTATGAGCAGGAAGGTGTGGAAAAAATCCGGGTCATCCAGGAAAAACGTCCAGACCTCAAGCTGGAATGGCATTTCATTGGATCAGTGCAAGGCAACAAGACCCGTTCCATTGCAGAGAATTTCGATTGGGTGCATACCGTTGACCGGGAACGCATTGCCAAAAGGCTATCGAACCAGCGTCCAGCAGGCATGATGCCCATCAATATCTGCATTCAGGTGAATATCAGCGGTGAAACCAGCAAAAGTGGTGTGAAACCTGAAGAAGTCCTATCTTTGGCAAAGGCGGTCAGTACTTATCCCAATATCAGGTTACGCGGATTGATGGCGATACCCGAGCCGGAAACCGATCCTGTGAAGCAGCATGAACCGTTCAAGGCGATGAAGACATTGTTCGACCTGCTTCAGGCTAATGGCTTTGAGGTGGATACCCTTTCCATGGGCATGTCTGACGATATGACGGCAGCCATCCAGGAAGGAGCGACCATTGTCCGCATTGGTACCGCTATTTTTGGAGCTCGTGACTATTCCCATAAATGAATACGGGCAGAGGGATTATCAGCAATGAACAGAAATGCTTATCGGTAAACGGTTTTCAATGTTATTGAAAATGCCACAGCTTCTTTGGAAAGCTGTGGCATTGTTCTACGCTGAAAGCGTTTTCCATCTGTCAATCAGCAGGACGAGGGTCTTCAATGGAAAGGCGGTACTGGTATTTCAGCTGGGGGGTCGGTGCGGGAACTTCTGTTATTGCACGGGGATCCAAGCGGACTTTATACAGCGGTTTGAGGTTTTCTTCAGTGGAATCTTCTGCCCATTCAAAGACAGCATAGGGAATTTTCCCCTGATAGAAAACGTCAACGGTGTAGATGCCTTTGAATTCTCCGTAACGGGTAATCATGGCACGCATTTTTGAGACTTCTTGCATGGTTTTCTCCAGTTATTCGTTGATGTCACACAGTCCTGACCAGCTGATATAGACCTTGTCGCCGCGGTAGATTGGCAGTGGTTTTTCGCCTTCTTTCAACGGCGTGTTAATGTCTTGCTTCTCATTGGCGAAAAGGACATAAGCAAAGTTGCCGCTTGCGTTCTTGGCCTTGTAATTTGCTTCGATTTCCTTGATGTTTGCCGGAATCTTGGCTTCTTCAGGCCAGCGGACGGCTTGGATGACGACCCATTGGGAACCCTGTTCGCCGCCTAACCAGATAGAGGGCTGCAGTTCAGGATTGCTGTGGGCTGCAAGGACCTGTTCACCTTCTTTGGCAAGGTGCATACGAGCTGCCTGGACGGCAAAGTCATGCAGTTCCCAGTCAGTCAGTTCAATTTTTTCATCAGTGACGAGGTCTGGCGGGTTGATTGCTGAACCATCTTTTGCGGAAATCAGTCCCCAACCTTCTTTATTGGCGGGCAGCCAACTGCCAAAGCTGAAACGCATGGGCATGAGGCACGCATGGCCTTTGCAGGCTTCCGCAATTTTCATCAGGTCTTCTTGAGTGCCTGGTGATTCAATAAGTTCATCTGCATCAGTGACCCGGATGAAGAAAAGCTGGTTTCCCAGACGGAAAGAGAGATGCTCCATAAGTGGCAGGTCAAGGTTCGCACGCATCCAAGCGAGGTCTTTTCCTTCAGCTTTTCTCTGGAGCCAGCTGCCGGCAGCCTGCCAGCATTCAATGAATTCTTCAGTTGCTTGTATTGCCATAATACTTTCCTGTTCAATGATATAGCCATGGGACACCTGCTGGGTGTCTCGGACTGTCATCTGGTTAAGGGGAATTTGGCGGTAGTCTCTTGCCTAAGAATCTTCAGCGGTAGTCTCTTGCTTTCGAAACTGCGCTTATGATACCGCAAAATGCGGTTTTCTTCGATGGCTAGCGGGATTTTTTCGGAAGTAAGCTGCTGATTTTCTCGAGTAGGAAGGAAAGCAGTTGTGAGGATGGGTTGCTGGTCTTGCCAGGCTGTCCGCCAAGGCTCATGGCAACACGAGCAATGGGCATCAAAGTCTTGGCGTATCGCACCAACCTGGTAGTCAGACTTTCTCCTTTTGGTGTAATTTCCGGCAGAGGCTGCTTTTTCTTGATGAAAAAACGCCAGGGTTTGAGTAGAAGCAAACCTAATGCCCCTCCGCCGATGGCGAAAGGTTTGATTCCGATAGCCTTGATTTTCTTGATGAACCTAACACCCTTGGTGACGGCATTGGGTCCGCAGACAGCGGTCTGGACTTGGGTGGCAAGCATTTCTCTCAAGCGCACCCCTTCCGCCAGGAGTGCTTTTTTACGGTCTTCTCTTGAGGTTGCCATCCAGGAATCCCTTCCTTATTCAGAAGCAGACTTTACTGACGATTTCAGGCGGGCGATATCTGCTGCAATTTCCTCACGGGTCTGCGCAAGCATTTTTGGTCGCTTCTTAAGGTTGCTGCGTAACGTCAGGGCGAAGATAATGCCAATGATGAGGAAAAAAGCAGTAACACCGCCGAGAGCACCTATCCGACAGGTATCCCAGCAGAGCACAACAACAAGTATCCCCGCCATGACAATGCCGACAAAGATGCAGAAAAAAGCCGCAACGGCAAAAATAATATAGCCGATGATACGACCCAATTCCTCCCGCAGTTCTATGGAGGCAAGCTCTGCCCGGTTCTTGGCGATGGCAAGCAGGGTGCTTGCCATCTTGGACAAAGTATCAGTCAATGCCATAAATGCTCGGTTCAGCCCTGCTTATTTCTTATAGATGGCACGGGCAACCAGGAAACCAGTAAGGGTGCCCAGTATGGCAATGACGCCGGCCGTCATAGCAGGATGTTCCTTGGCGGTTTCAACGACACAGACAGCAGCTTTCTTGGTTTTGTCTACAGCAGCTTCTTCCAACTGCTTGGCATAGAATTTTGCTTCAGCAACGCCTTCTTCCAGTTTCTGTTTTAGTGTCTGGATAGTATCGCTTTCATAAACATTTGCAATTTTATCGGTTACATTGCCAATGATGCCTTTGTCCTGTGCCTGACCAGCATTTTCAAGAATTTCCATGATTCAATCCTTCCTATCAAAAGTGATGCAGAAACTACTAAAAAACAGTCTTTGGATCCGTATCATTCATTGACCCTATAACAGCCATATTAACGCAGAGTATAGTCCAGCACAATCCCGATAAACAATGAAAAGCCTAACCAGTTGTTGTGATGGAATGCTGAAAGGCAGTTTTCCCTTTCACGGTGACGGATCAGATACCAATGATGAATGACACAGGCAGCGGCGCCAAGCCAACCAGCTGCCGCCCATCTGCCCAGTCCTGTCTGCCAACCGACGAACAGGGTAATGACCAGTGTCAGGAGATAACAGAGCATGATGGCAGCGGTGTCGAACCGTCCAAAGGTGATGGCAGAGGTATGGAGGCCGAGTTTCATGTCGTCTTCCCGGTCTGCTATGGCGTATTCTGTGTCATAGGCGAGGGTCCAGAAGACATTGGCGGCAAGCAGCAGCCATCCTGTCCATGGCACGGTATCCAAGACGGCAGCATATGCCATGGGAATCCCGAATCCGAAAGCCAGTCCCAGCCATGCCTGGGGCAGGGGGAAGAACCGTTTGAACAATGGATAGACCCCGGCAATGAAAGCTGCGGCAACCGAAAGGCTGAAGGTCAGGCGGTTGAGCGGCAGGACCAGCAGAAAAGCCAGAAAGGACAGGACAGCTGTCACCCAAAGCGCTTCCTTGGGTTGGATCAGCCCCATTGCCAGTACCCTGTTTTCAGTCCGTTTGACCTGTCCATCAATGTTCCTGTCCAGATAATCATTGATGGCACAGCCTGCCGACCGCATCAGAAAGGTCCCTAGGGTGAAGATGATGAGATGCAAAATCGATGGCAATCCTTCTGATGCCAGCCAGAGAGCGCCGAGTGTTGGCCAGAGCAGCAGCAGGGAACCAATGGGTTTGTCCAACCGGACAAGCCGGCAATAAAGGGCAAGCCGTGAAGGAGAAGGAGCTATTGCAGAAGGAGTTCTGTTGTCAGACATTCAGGAAATCCTCACGGTTGCTGAGCCATCGGTCAAGATGGGCATTGATGATAGATTCACTGTCAGACAGTTTTCCTGCCAGCAGTTTCTGGGCGGTTTCTGCCGCCATTTCGATAAGCGCTCCATCCTGCTCCAGGTCAGCGAACCGCAGCATCTGCTGTCCAGATTGCCGGGCACCCAGGAACTCGCCAGGACCTCGGATGGCAAGGTCTTGCTGTGCAATTCTGAAACCATCAGTTGTCTCGCGCATGATGCTCAGACGCTGCCTTGCTACCTGCCCCAGCGGCTTCTGGTAAAGCAGCAGACAGACACTGGCGGCGTTCCCCCTGCCGACACGTCCCCTGAGCTGATGGAGTTGGGAAAGCCCGAACCGTTCAGCATGTTCAATAATCATCAACGAGGCATTGGAGACATCCACGCCGACTTCAATCACTGTGGTAGCCACCAGCACATGAATCTCTCCTGCCTGGAAAGCTGACATGACCGCCTGTTTCTCAACAGGTTTCATCCTCCCATGCAGCAATCCGACTTTCAGTCCGGTGAGTGCCTGTGTCAGCCGCTCATGGGTTTCAACGGCGTTCTGCAATTCCAGGGTTTCCGATTCTTCAATCAATGGACAGACCCAATAAACCTGGCGGCCTTGCTGGGCAGCGGCATGAATCCTGCCGATGACTTCATCACGGCGGTTGTCATCAATCAGACGGGTCAGGACCGGTGTGCGTCCTGGCGGCAGTTCATCAATGACAGACACGTCAAGATCGGCATAAAAAGTCATCGCCAGGGTTCGGGGAATCGGCGTGGCGCTCATCATCAGCTGATGGGGCAGGACATGGCCATCGTCCCCTTTTTTCCGTAACATCAAGCGTTGTCCAACACCGAAGCGGTGCTGTTCATCAATAATCACCAACCCCAGCCGTGCAAATGAAACGGTATCTTGAATCAAGGCATGGGTGCCGACGATGAAAAGGGAATCCCCTGAGGCAATGGCTTCCAGGATGGGCGTACGTTCCTTTTTCTTCATACTGCCATTGAGCCAGCTGACAGGGATGCCGATAGGTGCCAGCCATTCTGAGATGCGCAGGTAATGCTGTTCTGCAAGGATTTCAGTGGGTGCCATCAATGCCACCTGATGACCGCTGTCAATGGCTTGCAAGGCCGCCAGCACAGCAACCACTGTCTTGCCGCTGCCAACATCCCCTTGCAGCAACCGTTGCATCGGATAGCTGCGTGTCAGGTCATGCCGGATTTCATCCAAGGCTCTCTGCTGGGCAGCGGTCAACCTGAATGGCAGGCGGTCAATGAATTGTCGGGAATGCTGCCCCACAGTTCCGGAAGGAAAGGCTTTCTGCTGAAGTCTTGCCATCCTTGCACGCCGCATGGACAGTTGTTGGGCAAGCAGCTCATCAAACTTGATGCGCTGCCATGCCGGATGACGCCGTTCTGACAGTGCCATGACATCTGCATCAGCCGCAGGGTGGTGCAGGAAGCGTACCGTACGGTCAAATGAGGGCAGTTTCAGGGATTTGAGCAGGGATCCTGGCAATGTGTCGGGCAAGGGACCTTCATTGAGCGCCGCATCAATATGTTTGCGCAGGATTTTCTGTGAAATACCTTCGCTGGCAGGATAGACAGGTGTCAGTTCTGTCGGCAAGGGTGTATTCTCAGATACCATCTGGTAAACAGGATGGATGATTTCTGTGCCAATGAATCCCCCTCTCGGTTCGCCGCGGGCACGGATACGCTTACCCGGGGCAAGCTGCTTGACCTGACTGCCATAGAAATGGATGAAGCGCAGTGTGAGTATCCCGGAACCGTCTGACACAGTAACCAACAACTGCTTCCTTGGATGGTATTGCACTTCGGTATTCTGGATGATGCCTTCAATCTGCACTGTACCGGATGGATGGCGGCAGACATCTATGATCGCCATGATCTGGGTTTCATCTTCATAGCGCATCGGAAGATGGAGAATACAGTCCATCGTTGAATGGATGCCTAGTTTTTCAAGTCTGTCCATATCCGGTGATATTGGTGGTTGGATAGCTGCACAAGATAAAATATCGAATATTGCTATTATCCGGCATTTTTCACAGAACATCACAAAGCTGCCTTTCTTCCGCAGAAGCAAGGAAAATGCCTTACTGGTACTGCCAAACACCGCTATACTTGCATTTTCAGTGATGTTTCTGTTTTCCTTGGCTGGACTTCAGGATATAGGCTGGTATGTACACGCTTTCCGATTTTGATTTCAACCTTCCCAAAGAACTGATTGCCCAGGCACCGCTTGAGCAGCGCAGTGCGTCCCGTCTGTTGGTGGTGAATGACCGCAATACAGAAGATTGCCGTTTCAACCAGTTGCCGGGTTTCCTGGAAGCGGGGGACCTGCTGGTTTTCAACAATACCAAAGTGCTGAAAGCCCGTTTTTATGGCTCAAAGCAATCGGGGGGCAAGATTGAAATCCTGATTGAGCGGGTATTGGACAGCCAGTCAGCCTTGGCAAAAATCAGGGCGTCCAAATCACCGAAGGATGGCAGTACGGTGCTGATAGATGATACCTTGCCTGTGACTGTTGAAGGACGGCAGGGCGAGTTCTTTATCCTGGGATTTCCGGAAAACGTTTTTGAGGTATTGGAAACCCATGGACATCTGCCATTGCCGCCCTATATTGAGCGTGCTGCCAACCAATACGATGAAACCCGTTACCAGACGGTATTTGCCAAAGAGCCAGGTGCGGTCGCAGCCCCAACAGCAGGATTGCATTTCGATGATGCCCTGATGACGGCATTGGACCGGAAAGGGATCAAGAAAGCATGGCTGACACTGCATGTCGGTGCGGGAACATTCCAGCCAGTCCGGAGTGAGAACCTTGCCGAACATGAGATGCACGCTGAGTGGTATACCATTCCTGAAGAAACCGTCCAGATGGTTCAGGCGGCAAAGAAAGCAGGGCGAAAAGTCGTTGCTGTCGGGACAACCAGCCTGCGGGCATTGGAATCTGCATCCCAGACAGGCGCACTGCAGGCAGGCAGCAGAGAGACAGCTCTGTTCATCACGCCGGGATATGTTTTTCATACAGTTGACCATCTGGTGACAAATTTCCATCTGCCAAAATCCACACTATTGATGTTGGTGTCTGCTTTTGCGGGTTATCACCGTATCCGTCAGGCATATGCTCATGCCATTGCAGAAAAGTACCGGTTCTTCAGTTATGGGGATGCGATGTTCCTGACCAACCGGCTCGATATGACTAATTGAGGAAGACATGCTTGGATTTGAACTGCTGAAAACCGATGGCAAAGCTCGCAGGGGGCGCATGACATTGAATCATGGCGTGGTGGAAACGCCGGTTTTCATGCCTGTCGGAACATATGGCGCTGTCAAGGCAATGTCTCCCGCAATGCTGAAGGACATTGATGCCCAGATCATCCTTGGTAATACTTTCCATCTGTGGCTCCGCCCCGGGACAGACATCATCAACCGGTTTGGAGGGCTTCATGATTTTATTGGATGGGATAAACCGATCCTGACAGATTCAGGGGGATTTCAGGTCTTTTCGCTGGGTGCGATGCGGAAACTGACGGAAGAAGGCGCGAAATTTGCGTCTCCCATTGATGGCAGCCGCCTGTTCCTGTCGCCGGAGGTGTCCATGCAGATCCAGCATGCACTCAATGCCGATATTGTGATGCAACTGGATGAATGCACTCCGTATATCATCAATGGACGTCCTGCTACCAAGGAAGAAGCGGCGCAGTCCATGCAGCTGTCCCTGAGATGGGCACAGCGTTCCAAGGATGAGTTTGTCCGAAACAGGAATCCCAATGCGTTGTTTGGGATTGTCCAGGGCGGGATGTTTACCGATCTGCGTGAGGAATCCCTGGCAGGATTGATGGGGATTGGTTTCGATGGCATTGCGGTTGGCGGGCTGTCAGTCGGTGAGCCGAAAGCAGAAATGTACCGTATCATGGCACATATCGGAGCCACCTTGCCATCGGAGAAACCGCATTACCTGATGGGGGTCGGGACACCAGAAGATCTGGTTGAAGGGGTTTCCAACGGGATTGATATGTTTGATTGTGTCATGCCTTCCCGCAATGCCCGGAATGGCTGGCTGTTCACCCGTTTCGGAGACATTCGTATCCGGAATGCCCGCTATAAGGATGACCAGAACCCCTTGGATGACTCCTGCCAATGCTATACCTGCCGTCATTTTTCGCGTGCTTACCTGCATCACCTTAACCGTGTCGGTGAGATTCTGGGAGCACAGCTTTCCACCATCCACAACCTGCATTATTACCTGCAACTGATGGCAGGGATGCGCGCCGCCATTGAGGAAGGGACTTTCGACCTGTTCCGTGCCCGTTTTGCAGCAGACCGCCAGCGGGGGATTCTCTGACAGAATGCGGGTTTTGCTTTGTAAGGCAGGACAGGACGGTTTTTGATGATGACGGAAAACTGTTCCAAGACTTCAACGGATGTTTCCCTGTTGGAATATGTCCGCTGGCAAGCAGGATTTCCATGGATTGGTGGCAGAAATTACATGAAAAATCATGGCATAGTGTTAAAATCTCAGATTACGTTAAAAATCTGTCTTGGAGTCTTCATGTTGATTAGCAACGCTTACGCAGATACCGCTTCATCATCAGGGTTTTCCCTGGGCAGTCTCAGCAGCCTTTGGCCGATTGCCTTGATGTTTATCCTGGTCTATTTCCTGATGATCCGTCCTCAGAGAAGGAAACAGAAAGAACAGCAGGACATGATCAGTGGATTGGGAGCCGGAGATGAGGTTCTGACCTCTGGTGGTATTATCGGCAAGGTGCTCCGGGTCGAAGAAGCGTTTCTGGTGCTTGAGATTTCCGCTGGAAATACCATGGTTGTCCAGAAGAATGCCATCGTGTCTCTGCTGCCCAAGGGCAGTATTGATGCCATGTTGAATGGTGATCCTGACAATCAAGGGAAATCAGAAACAATAGAAGAAGATGCCGCTGTCCCACAGGAAACGCAGGAAACCGGCAAACCTGAAGATGCTGACAGATCCGGGCAGTCTGCCTGATCCCAGCCTGAGAAAAAGCATTTCATTGATTTTGCATTATGAACCGTTATCCGCTCTGGAAATATCTCCTTATCGTTCTTGCCATTGTTTTCGGGTTGGTCTATACCGCCCCGAATTTCTTTGGTGAATCGCCTGCCATCCAGATAAGCAGCGTCAAATCCACTGTGAAAATCGACACCCAGATGATGGGGCAGGTTGAACGGCTGATGAAAGACAATGGTCTTCAGACTGATGGACTGTATTTTGATGCTGATGGCATGCATTCCACCGTCAAGGTGCGTTTTGCTGATACAGCGGCTCAGTTCAAAGCAAAGGAAATCCTTGAAAAGACCCTGAATCCCGACCAGGAAGACCCAACCTACAGTATTGCATTCAACCTGCTGCCCAATACACCGCAGTGGTTGCAGAAACTGCATGCTTTGCCGATGTACCTGGGGCTTGACCTGCGTGGCGGTGTCCATTTCCTGATGAAAGTTGATGTTGATGCTGCCATCAATGCCCGCATTCAGGGACTCCAGACTTCTGCACGCAACTTGATGCGTGAGAACAACATCCATTATTCAAGCTTTGTCCGTGTCCGAGACAGCATTGAGCTGCAGTTTGAAGATCCGGCGCTCCGTCAGCGGGCTGAAGATATCCTGAAGAAAAACCTGCCGGATGCAGCCCAGCGTACGGAAACGGAAGGCGGCAGCAACAAACTGACCTTGACACTGACACCAGAAGCATTGAAAGAAGTCAAGGAAAACAGTGTCAAGCAGAATATCGCCACACTCTCCAAACGTGTGAACGAACTGGGTGTGAACGAGCCGGTCATCCAGCAGCAGGGGGCAGACTGCATCGTGGTTCAGCTGCCAGGTGTCCAGGACGTTTCCCGTGCGAAAGACATCATTGGCCGCACTGCGACCCTGGAAGTCCGGATGGTGGATGAATCAGTGACTCGTGGCACCGAAGAAACCTCGCCAATCCCATTGGGTTCTGAACTTTTCCGTCAGGGCAAGAACACACCGGTTGTCCTTTACAAGGAACCTGTCCTGACCGGTGAATATATCACTAATGCCTCTCCAGTCCGTGACCAGTACCAGCAGCCGGCAGTCAGTGTTGACCTGAATGGCGATGGCGGCAGGAAGATGCGTGAGGCCACCCGGTACCGTATCGGCAAACCGATGGCGATTGTGCTGTTTGAAAAGGGAAAAGGGGAAGTGCTGACAGTGGCGACCATCCGTGATGAGTTGGGTGCTCGTTTCCAGATTTCCGGAATGGGGTCTGCTGAGGCGGCGACCGACCTGGCGCTACTGCTGAGGGCCGGTTCTCTGGCGGCACCGATGCAGATCATCGAAGAAAGGACCATCGGTCCTCAGCTGGGTGCTGAGAACATTGAGAAAGGGTTTGCGTCAACCTTGTATGGTTTCGCGGCGGTCGCCATCTTCATGATTCTTTACTATATGCTGTTCGGTGTCTTCAGCGTGATTGGGCTGGTGGTGAACATGTTGCTGATGGTCGCCATCCTTTCCCTGATGCAGGTGACCCTGACATTGCCGGGTATTGCAGCAATGGCGTTGACCCTGGGGATGGCGATTGACTCGAACGTGCTGATCAATGAACGTATCCGTGAAGAGCTGCGGGCGGGGTACAGCCCGCATACCGCATTGTTCAACGGGTTCAGTTCCGCATGGGCAACGATTCTTGACTCGAACATCACGACCCTGATTGCTGGGATCGCCCTGCTGGTCTTCGGTTCGGGGCCAATTCGAGGGTTTGCTGTGGCACACTGTATCGGTATCCTGACTTCCATGTTCTCTTCCGTGTTTGTCACCCGTGGCCTTTCCAACCTCTGGTATGGACGCCGCAAGAAACTGACGTCCCTGTCAATCGGTCAGGTCTGGAAGCCTGATCAGGATGACAGCAGGAAGAACTGAAGCAGATGGGACAGATAAGTTAAGACAGGTTTAGGAAACAGGATAAGACATGGAATTCTTCAGAATCAAGAAAGACATTCCCTTCATGCGCCATGCGCTGATTTTCAACATCATTTCCGGGTTGACATTCCTCCTTGCGGTATTCTTTCTCTGCACGAAAGGGCTGAACTTCTCAGTCGAGTTCACAGGCGGTACCGTCATGGAAGTGGCTTACCAGAAAGCGGCTGACCTGGATGCCATCCGTAAGACCATCCAAGAAGCGGGAATTGACGCCCAAGTGCAGAACTTTGGTAGGGCACAGGATGTGATGATCAATCTGCCGGTACAGAAAGATGTGACAGCAGCCCAGCAGAGTGAGAAGGTCATGGCAGCCCTGAATGCCCACGGTGAAGAAGCCAAGCTGCAGCGCGTGGAATTTGTCGGTCCTCAGGTCGGTGATGAACTGGCTGAGAATGGCATGATGGCATTGTGTTTTGTGGTGTTGGGCATCATCATTTATCTGGCCTTCCGCTTCCAATGGAAATATGCGGTCTCGGCAATTTTGGCAAACCTGCATGACGTGGTGATTGTGCTTGGGTTCTTCGCTTTCTTTGAATGGGAATTTTCACTGTCGGTTCTGGCAGGTGTGCTGGCGGTGATGGGGTATTCGGTCAACGAATCAGTGATTATCTTTGACCGTATCCGTGAGAACTTCCGCAAGATGCGTAAAGTTTCCGTACAGGAAGTCTTCAACCATGCAATTACCAGCACGATTTCCCGTACGGCCCTTACCCATGGTTCCACAGAAACGATGGTCTTGGCGATGCTGATCTTCGGTGGACCGACATTGCACAATTTCTCATTGGCATTGAGTGTCGGTATCTGCTTCGGTATCTATTCCTCAATATTCGTTTCCGCTGCGATCGCAATGTGGCTGGGCATCAAGCGTGAAGACTTGATCAAGCCGATCAATAGGGACAGCCGCAATTCAGATGGTGCAGTCGTTTGATGGCGTATTTTTCTGGTACAGTATCTGCCTGATTCAGCTATGCAGTCTGGTATCAGTTTTTTCGGAGAAAGAAGATGTACAAGCATATTAAGGTTCCTCAGTCAGGTGACAAAATCACCGTCAATCCGGATTTTTCCCTGAATGTATCAGATCATCCAATCATCCCTTTTATTGAAGGCGATGGCATCGGTGCTGACATCACCCCTGTCATGCGCAAGGTCATTGATGCTGCTGTTGCCAAAGCCTATGCAGGTAAGAAGCAGATTGAATGGATGGAAATCTACGCCGGTGAAAAGGCGCTCAAAGTCTATGGTGAAGGTGTCTGGCTGCCAGAAGAAACTATGGAAGCCCTGCGGGATTATGTCATTTCCATCAAAGGACCGTTGACTACCCCGATCGGTGGTGGCATCCGTTCCTTGAACGTTGCGATGCGTCAGGGACTGGACCTGTATGTCTGCCTGCGTCCAATCCGTTATTTCAAAGACGTTCCTTCTCCTGTCCGTGAACCAGAAAAGACCAACATGGTCATCTTCCGCGAAAACACTGAAGATATCTATGCAGGGATTGAATGGGCAGAAGGCACTCCTGAAGCCCAGAAAGTCATCGACTTCCTGACCAAGGAAATGGGGGTTTCCAAGATCCGTTTCCCAGGGACCTCTGGCATCGGCATCAAACCGGTTTCCCGTGAAGGCACCGAACGTCTGGTCCGGAAAGCCATCCAGTATGCGATTGACAATGACCGCCCAACCGTGACCCTGGTCCACAAGGGCAATATCATGAAATTTACCGAAGGCAGCTTCCGCGATTGGGGCTATGCGTTGGCACAGAATGAATTTGGTGCAGAAGTCATCGGTAAGGGGCCATGGTGCAAGTTCAAGAATCCGAAGACCGGTAAAGAAATCGTTGTGAAAGATGTCTTGGCAGATGCTTTCCTGCAGGAAATCCTGTTGCGTCCTGAACAGCACAGTGTCCTGGCAACCTTGAACCTGAACGGTGACTATATCTCTGACGCCCTGGCTGCACAGGTCGGTGGTATAGGTATCGCCCCAGGCGCAAATATGTCTGATTCCGTGGCAATCTTTGAGGCAACCCACGGAACGGCGCCAACAATGGCTGGCAAGAACAACGTCAATCCTGGTTCCATGATCCTGTCTGCGGAACTGCTGCTCCGCCATATCGGCTGGACAGAAGCTGCAGACCTCATCCTGGAATCCATGCAGAAAGCCATTTCTTCCAAGAAAGTCACCAGCGATTTCGCTGCACTGATGGAAGGGGCAACCGAAGTCTCCACCACAGCATTCGGAGACTTGATGATTGACTGCATGTAATCAAGCCATTGTTCTGGCGTTAAGGAACAGAAAGCCCCAGCAGTTTTGAAACCGTTGGGGCTTTTGCATGGATTATGTGCTGACAGTCAGTTGGCTGCCATCAATTATTTCGTGGCAGGAATCGACCGCAGCCAGTTGAGCAGGTCATTGAGTTCGTTCCAGTCCAGTGTATGGTCCATGTCATAGGCATGGAATTCCACGTTGTAACCCAGTTCCGTCAGCTGGTTCTTTGCATTTTCACCCCGATAGAAAGGCACAACAGGATCCTGTGTGCCATGGGCGATGAAGACAGGCGTATCCTGGTTGATTTCCGTGCGGTTTTCCTCGAACTTCTGCCGGAGTGGGATATAGCCGGAAAGCGCAATTACGCCACCCAGTTTTTCAAAATAGGTCAATCCGGTGTGCAATGCCATCGCGGCGCCCTGGGAAAAACCAGCGAGCAGGATTTTTTCAGTCGGCATCCCCTTGATCTTCTCATTGTTGATGAGGATATGGATCAATCCGGTCGAATCGATGACCCCCTGTTCATCTTCCATATCGCGTTCTTCAAAGTCAGTGTAGATGTCGAACCAGGCACGGGCAGGTAGCCAGCTGTGTGCCGTGATGGGACGTTCTGGGGCATCCGGGAAAATGAAGCGGATGGCTGGCAGCCCTGTCAGGTCAAAATGCTGGAGCTGGGTGCTGAACAGCGTATGGAAGCTGGCGCCTTCGTCGCCTAAGCCATGCATCCAGATGATGGTGATCTGAGGGTTCTCTCCGGTTTCATAACGGCTGAACCGAAGTCTAGGTGCATTCATGTCAGGTACCATAGGGTCACTTTCTGTCTCAAATTTTCAAATTTAAAAGGAAACTGTATTTTAAAGGGTTTTCTTCACAGGACGCCATGCCTTGCAGCGTTTTTCATCCGTTTCAATCCTGGGACCGCCAATCAAGTCAATACAGTAGGGGATGGCAGTGAAAATCCCAGGCTCAACGACCGTGCCGTCAGGGGAGACAACTCCATCTAGGGTTTCATGGATGGCACGGGGTTGCCCGGGCAGGTTGAGGATGAGGGCGGCATGGTCAGCTATCTCACGGATGACGGCGACCTGCCGTGACAGGATGGCGGTAGGCACAAAGTGCATCCCGATCTGGCGCATTCGTTCAGCGAATCCCGGCATCTCACGGGTGGCAACAGCCAAGGTTGCCTCGGGAGTGACATCCCGTCTGGCAGGTCCGGTTCCTCCGGTTGTCAGAACCAGGCAGCACCGTTTCTCATCCACCAGTTCACGGAGGGTGGATTCAATGACCGCCCTGTCATCGGGAATTAGTCTAGTCTCGAGAATGAAAGGGGATGTCAGTGCAGCTGACAGCCATCCGCTGAGCGCAGGAATTCCCTTGTCAATGTAAGTACCTTGGGAAGCCCTGTCGGAAATAGAAACCAACCCGATGATGGCAGTGCTTTCCTGTGATGCAGGGTCAATGTATCGGCTCATTCTGCATCTTCCTCTGGTTTTTCAGGGATGGATAAAGCGGCTGTCTGCTGTTCACTGACCAGCTCCTTGATCTGGCGGTACAGTTCACGGAAAGCTTTGGGCGGCTTGTTTTCTGCCTGTTCTTTCTTGGCATTACGGATGAGGGTCCGAAGCTGCTGACTGTTGGCTTTGGGAAAACGTGCCAGGAAATCTGTCAGGGCATTCGGGTTTTCCAGCAGCTGCATCCGTAGGCTTTCAACCATATGCAACAGGGCAGTATCTGCTTTGGAAAGCCCTTTCCAGCTTTCCAGCTGCTGTTTGATGGCTTCCACTTCCTTTTCCTCAAGACCACGCATCAACCGCCCGATAAATTGCAGCTGGCGGCGGTGTCCTTCCCGGTTCTTGATGCGCTGGCATTCCAGCACCGCATTGCGCAGGTCTTCTGGCAGGGCAGCTTTCTGGAGGCGTTCAGCAGACTGTTCCACCAGCTGCCCGCCTAGTTTCTGCAAAGCGATCATATCTCGCTTGCGTTGGGACTTGGAGGGGCCTCCATAGAATTCATCCGGATTAAAGGGCTTTTCTTCCTCAATTTCCCATTTCCAGTTTGCCATAACCTGTCTTTCATCAATCGTTAAAACGGTGCGAATAAGCGGTATCATATCAGCCTTATGCTTACCATCAAAAATAATCATGGATGACACAGGTTTCATTTATTCAAATGGGCGTTTGGAACAGATTGCCGCCGATGCCCTGCGGTTTGCACGGGAAAAAGGCGCGTCAGATGCCGTGGTCGGTGTCAGTGAAGGCAATGGACTATCGGTATCTGTCAGACGAGGGAATATTGATACCATTGAACGGAATCAGGACAAGAGCATCGGGGTAACGGTTTTCCTGGGCAAGAAACGAGGTAATGCCACGACATCAGACTTCTCGGAAACCTCACTGCGTCAGACGGTAGAAGCCGCATACAACATTGCCTGCTTTACCGCAGAAGATGCAGCGGCAGGTCTGCCGGAACCGGAACTGCTGGAACTCCACCCTCAAGACCTGTCGTTGTTTTACCGTTGGCAGATTGATGCTGGACAGGCGGTCGAGTTGGCAAAACGCTGTGAACAGGCGGCATTTGATGTGGACAGCCGGATTGCTAACAGTGAGGGTGCCAATGTCCAGGTTTCCCATTCCCATTTTGTCTCAGCAAGCAGTGATGGTTTCATAGGTGGGTATCCTTATTCCAGTCATTCCCTTTCCACCGTACCGATTGCCGGTGAAGCAGACAAAATGCAGCGGGACTACTGGTACACCGCTTCCCGCAATCCTGCGGAACTAAAATCTCCGGAATCGGTCGGCCAGTATGCAGCACAACGGGCATTGTCGCGTCTGGGCGGACAGCGTATCACCACCAGAAAATGCCCGGTGCTTTTTGAAGCGCCGATGGCGATTGGGCTTATCAATGCGTTTGTCCGTGCGGTTTCAGGCGGCGCATTGTACCGTAAATCCAGTTTCCTGCTGGATTCCCTGAACAAGGCGGTTTTCCCTAAACACATCAGTCTATCGGAAGATCCGCATCTGATTGGGGCAATGGGGTCAGCCCCTTTCGATGATGAAGGGGTCCGTACCACCCGCCGGAAAGTGGTGGATGATGGTGTTATCCAGGGGTATTTCCTGTCATCGTATTCCGCCCGCCGTTTGGGCATGAAAACCACAGGCAATGCAGGTGGTTCGCATAACCTGATCCTGTCCTCTACCAATACAGAAAAAAATGATGATTATAAAGCAATGCTCAGGAAAATGAATACCGGACTCGTCGTGACAGAACTGCTGGGGCAGGGCATCAACTTTGTGACTGGGGATTATTCGCGGGGAGCTTCCGGTTACTGGGTGGAGAACGGGGTGATCCAATACCCTGTACAGGAAATCACCATTGCTGGTAATCTTAAAGAAATGTTCGCCCATATTGCGGCTGTAGGTGCGGATGTCCTTGTCCGTGGGGCAAAACAGACCGGCTCTATCCTCATTGAAGAAATGACGGTGGCAGGTGCTTGAATCAGATAGGAGAAATGACGATGAAAAAATGGTTGATGACATCCTTGCTGTTGGTGACGGCATCTGCATGGGCGGGGTGCGGTGTTGAATATGCCCCCCTGAAAAAAGCATCTGTAACGGCTAATGGCACAACCACTGTTCTGCCTTGCGGCAAATCCGGCAAAATTTATAAATCTGGAGATAACGTTGCTACCTGCCATACCGATAAGAAACAGGCCAAATGGGTAGCTTACGAAAAGACAGATGGGACGAAAGCAAAAGGCACCAACTGCCGCCTCATCAAAAACAAAGGCTGGGCTTGCAGCAACTGGCAGGGAGTTGACCGCGTATCCTTTGAAGCAACCACGGATGATTTCCGGTGCACCGAAAGCAAGTATGACGAGGCTTCCATCGCACAATAACGGTTAAATGGAGACAGTCTTGGTTGGGACTAATTTATTTTTATCCCAAATAAGGTGTAAAGTATATTTTACATAGATTGGATTTTTCAGCTTTCTGTAAAGTATGCTTTACATCATCATGGTTGTTATGAACAGTCTTTAGAATAAGTAAATAGTCCGTTTAGGGATATTTTCTGACGTGCAAGCTTGCTCCTTCAGTTCTTCTATCACCAGTTTCCGACTATTCAAGATAGGCGCTGCCCAAACAATAATCTTTTGTCAACATTTATAAATAATTCTTATCAGAATTTTTCTTCAAATTTAACAC
>CAVERB010000025.1:0-10398 GCA_963618105.1 Oxalobacter sp.
GGTCTAGGTTGGTGACAATGCCATCCACTGAGGCAACCACCCGGGAACGGTCCAGGTCAAGCTGTGCCTTGTCACGAGCAACAATAGCTTGCTGCAGGGCGGCGCGGGCGGTATCGACTTTCGTGCGTCCTTGTTCCGTGACTTCGGTGGCAACCAGGTCTGAAAGGGCTTCGTTACGGCGTGATTCCCGGATGGCCTGTTCCAATGCGACTTTGGCTGAAGCCTCAGCAGCCTGTGCTTGACGAAGCGCCAGTTCAAAACGAGCACGGTCGATTTCAAAAAGCACATCACCGGCGTTGACAATCTGATTGTCCTTGACATTGATTTTCACAACCAGACCGGAGACATCAGGAGCAACCTGGACGACATCCGCCTTGATACGGCCATCACGGGTCCATGGATCGTTTTCATAGTGAATCCACAGCCGCCAGCCGACAAAGACTGCCAGAAGAACGATGGCGATGGTGATGATATAGCGTCTTGCGCCAGTAAAGAAATTCGCATTCATAATAAGACAGACCTGCAGAGGTTAAATACAATGATACAAACACCCAGAATCACACAGAACAGGGCAATATCGAAAAGGGGGGGATGCCAGACATAACGGTAAAAGCCAATCCTTGCCAGTAGCCGCGAGAGCAGTCTGGTTGCAAGGATGGCGATGAGCGATGTAACCATCAGCCAGGGAAAATACATACCGAAAAAACTGAATTCGCCAATCATACAATCTCCAGTGGACGAAGCGTTTGAGGGTAATAGGGGGGTGCATCCGGGAAAAGGTCACTCCGGATGCTGGTCAGGGCGGCAACGGCAGACTGTTTTCTGACGGTAGATGCCATCATGCAGAGCTGATGCATTAACTGGTCGATATCTGCCAGCAAGCCCTGTTCCTTGTTCTTGTCTTGGGTTTCAATATAGTCAGAGGCAGTCAGCAAGAAGCTTTGGATGCTGACACCGTTCCTTTCAAGGCGTGACTGCATCGACCGGATTCTTGCCATGTTGATGCCCAGCCGCATCTGGCGGATCAATGTATCCAAAGTCATGCCTTCACGGGCATCCTTGTCACTGAGCCTGGGTGCCAGCAGGTTAACGCGGTCAACCATCTTGATGATGGTCTGCAAGACAGAAGGCGCCCGTTCGTCCTTGGTCAGGTTCACGATATCCTGCCGGATGTTCTTGATTAGCCTGCCGGTTGTCCATGCATAGTCGAAAGAACGGAAAACAGCGGCACAGAGCAGGCAGAGCGTGATGCCACCGCATTGGGCAAAACTCTGGGCATTGATGAAAGAGGTCATGTTTGCCATATCCAGGTCATACATCGTCGAGGTGGACCAGATGCACATCATGAAAATCGTGCAACCAAGGGTGATTGGACGCCTCGAAATGAAGATTGATGAGATGAAGATGACCGGGGCAAAGCACATCATCAGCATTTCAAAGCTATGTGTGGAATACATGACGATAAGGACATAGAAATAGGCGGCCGGCAATCCCAGAATGGTAAAAAGGAGGATAGTTTTCAATGACTTGACAGAATTGTCATTGATGACAAATGAGGTGAAGAAGATACTTGCCATCGTCGGTGCCACAAATCCGCCATTCCATCCGCTGGCGACCCAAATCAGCATAATCAGCGCAATCGAGACACCGCCAGCTAAGGCAATATAGGTACTGAGTGTCTGGTCTTTATGCAGGACGGACAGAGGCAGCGGCATCTTCTTCGGCATCCGGTCGAAGCGTCCCATAATGGCATCATTGATGGCATTTCGCCTGGTGGCACATCCTTCACAGGCGGAAATGAGTTTTTCGATGTCTATCACAAGACGGACAATCTGGGCATCCATCCAAGAAGACTCTCCATCAATGTCAGGGATAATCTGTCTGACTGCCTGGCGCATCCGGTCGGCTGAAGCCACTGAATAATCACGTCTGGCAATCCAACCTGAAAAATCATGGATGAATGTTTCGACTTCCTGAGGCATTTCCCCCGATTTCCGCAAAGCAGTCAGGTTTTCTTCAATCGAGCTGACAACAGGAATCATGGTTGTCAACCGGTCCTGCAGCATACGGATGCCGTTGATGGCCCAACGCTCATTGGTGACATCATAAGGCAGATTGGCGGTAAGCACTCTAAGGCTGCCGAGCAGCGTAACTGCCGAAACACTGTTTTTCGGGTCATGTCCAGCGTTGCCTTTCAAGATACCGCAAGTCCATTGCTGGATGGATTCCCAAACATCATCCAGCTGGCTGACAACACGGGGACCAATTTTGCTTGGAAAAATCAGGCTGTGGCAAAGGACTGCCGAGAGGAAACCGATGCCGGTCTCAATGCCGCGGGACCAGGCAGTATCCATGATGAACTGGATGTTGATGAACTTCTGGTCAGCGAGAATGCTCGCCATGATGACAGGCACCGTCCAACCTGCCACGGTGAACATATAGGCGCTGGTCGTGCGTTTCTGCATCGAGACGTAGATGCAGATGCCAATCCAGACACCGGTCAGGATACAGAGGATCCAGGTATAGTTGATGAAAGAAATGAGGAAAACGGAGGCAGCTACAACGCCAATCAAGGTACCCAGGAAACGTGACAGTGAGCGAACAGTGATACTACCGGCAGCAACCGGCAATGACAGAATGGTCGTTGCCATCGGTGCCCAGAAAGGACGGGGCTGGCCGGTCGCCAAGGCGACATACATCGCCAGTGCAGCAGCGCAGACGCACCTGAAAGCGAACAGCAGTTCGTCTTTGGTTGGCCATTTCAGGAAGTACTGCAGCATTATCCGTTCCGTCTGATGGCTTCACCGAGTTTTCTGAGAACCTTTAGACAAACCTCAAGCTCATCGGTATCAATACCGTCAAAAAGGGTTTTCCTGAAAGGGCGCATGGCAGCAAGCAGCACCTGGATACGTTCCCGCCCGCTTTCTGTCAAAGACAGCAGCTTCGCCCGGCGGTCACTTTCATCTTCCTTGCGCGTCATGATGCCTGCTGCAATCAACTGGTCGATCACACGCACAACTGAAGAGGGATCAAGCCCCAATGCATTGGCGATTTCTCCAGGACGCACGCCATCACCCATCTGATAGATCAGGGCGGCAGGCCAGGCCGTTGCCTGGGAAAAACCATATTGTGTCGCAATCCGGTCGCCTGCAGTCCTGTAGGCACGTGCCGTCCGTGTCAGTTCGTGACTGAGCACCATCAGCATAACGTCATATTCAGTAGGCTCGTTTTTATGATTCATCGCACAAATATTTGACATGTAAACTATTGCGATGCACATTATTATCATCTCAATAATTGCTGTCAACAATCATTGATACCTATGAGGTTTTCCTGTTGGAAGCTGTTGTATTTGGCATATACGGTGAAGCAGTCGGGAACAGATCGCAGCGGATACCCGTCAACGCACAGACGGCAATATTCTGCTGGTTGTTCGCAGGCAGGGAAGCTGCATCATTCAAAGCCTTGTCAATATCTGTCAGCAGGGACTTGAATTCGGTTTCAGGAACGACTTTAGCCGCACCGTAATAATTGGCGAGTTTTGAAATCAGTCCCCTGAATGGCGAATTTCCTGCAAAACTGAGGTGTGATTCTGCCCTTAAAAGCCGTGCCATATTCATACTGACACGAAGATCCAGCAGGATATTGACCGCTGACTGCAATCTGCCAGAGCGCGATGCTTCATGGTCTTTCTGCGCAATGGCAAGTCGGGGAGCAATTAACGAAACACCATCAACCATTTTGACTGCAACATTGATTGGAGAAGGGATGATGGTCGTCGTTGCAAGATTGGAAATATCCTGCCAGATGCCTTTTACCACACCGCTGATAAGGGACTGGATAGAAACCGCACGGCAGATACCCATAAAGATGATGGAAAACAGGATACCGATACACTGGGAAATCTGGACATTGATGAAGGCTGTCATATTTGCCGATCCGTTGTCAAACATTGTCAATGTCGCCATCGTTGTAAAGAAAAATGGGATGGATGTCAGGCTTTTGAAAGGGGATTGCAGGTATGTCCCAAAATAGATGGCCATTGGGAAGAAAAGCATCATCGCCATTTCAAAACTATGTGCAGAAGGAAACAGCCAGAACAGGTACATCCCTGCCGGAATAGCGGAAAGGGCGGTCATCCAGAATTGCCATTTCAACATCGGTACAGGCGTATCAACGGCAGAGAAGAACAGGCAATACATGCCACCCATCATCGGTGCCGCCCAAAAAGCGTTCCAGCCGGAAACAATCCACATCAGCGTGGTCAATGTCACACAAGAAAATGCCGCAAAAGCCGAAGCCCAGGCTTTGCGTTTATCCACCATCAGGGCAAGCGTGGAAACCTTGCGTTCTTTTGCCTCGACAGCAGGTTCCTTGCCTGCAAGCCCTTCATTGACACGACGTCTTAAACCGAAACAGTCTTCTGCAATATCAACCAGATAATAAAGTTCGCTGGTGAAATTGGCCGCCAGCATGTTGTTCCAGCTGGATTTGGCCGTAATGACAGGGATGATGCTGTCAATCTGACGTCTGATTCGGATCGCTTCGGCATAAGGGGTCTCGCCGCCTTTGGCAATCCAGCTTGAAATATCATCCAACAGATACTGCAATTCTTCTGGCAGTCCCTCTGCGGTATTGCGCAGATAGCGGATACGGTCATCAATTGAAGAAAGAATCGGCACCAAAGCAGACAGATGGTCTTGAAGCGATCCCAGAATGTTATGCACCCAACGCAGGTTTTCTGCTTCAAACGGGATATGGGTTGTCAGCACTCGCAGTTCCGTGATGGTCGAAGACAGCTTGTTCAGGTTAGGGCGTTGGTCCGTAAAGTCACGGTTGTAATCAATGATGTTCCGAATGTTTTCTGCAGTGTCTTTCAATGCCTGGTCAAGCCGCTGAATGACGACACTGCCTGCCCGTGAAGGAAAAATCAAAGCATGTGCCAATGCGCCGCAGGTGACACCCACCCCGATTTCCTGGACACGGTTAATGGCCATATCAAAGAAAATCGGCAGGGTAATCTGCGAGGCATCACTCATCGCAGGCATCGCAACAATACCGACTGTATAGCCTCCCAGCAGGAATGCATAAGTTCTGGGGGATCGGTCATGCAAGGCGACAAAAATCCAGAAGCCATACCATAGCCCCAGTGCCAGTGCTGCCAAGATGGAATAATTGAAAAAGAGGGGAAGCAACAGCACAATGCCAAAAGCACCGATGGTTGAACCGATGATACGGTAAAGCGCTTTCGACTTTGTCGCACCAGCAAAAGTCTGGACGGTCACATAAGCTGACAGCAACGCCCAGAAAGGGCGGGGCAACCCAATCCGTTGGGCAAGATAGAATCCGACCATCGCCCCGATGAAGGACTTGATGGAAAAAAGCCATTCCTCCTTTGTCGGGATATTGAAAAAATTATACTTCAGCATCCTTATAGTCCCTGATTGAACTGTTCAATGATTTGAAGACTTCTAAACAGAAACCCAGCACCAACGACCGTAAAGAGAATCACGAGGATAGAAAGTACGAGCGTCCGCAAGACCTGCCAAAAGCCCGTATTCCATACCCATTTGACGAGCTTCACCAAACCTACGAGAACACAAAGCCACAGAAGCACTGCGAATAGACCGACTAACAATTCCATGATGCCTCTTTCCGCACCAGACCTCACAGGTTGATTTTCAAACAAAGCAATATCTCAGCAGCAATTTCACGGATGCGCTTGAACCGTTCAATATCAAAAACATCTTTTGAATAGGTCAGCCCAGCCTGTGCCAGGAATTGCAGTTCCTTGGCCCAGTCCAGCCATTTCAAACCATCAGCACGATCCATTGGAGACAAATCAATAATAGACAGATAACCATTAAAGCATAACAAAGATTGTTGTTGACATGGCATTTTTATTATTTCGCATAATTTATATTATGTAAAATAATGTATGGAAAACCCTGGATGCTTTGTTTGAAAATCAACCTGTGAGGTCTGGTGCGATTTGGAAGGATTCTTAGTTCCGGTTCCTACTGTTTCTGCTGAAGGTCAAATTGACGATAGGTTTTATAATCCTAGTTCTTATGATTCTTTGCGATTTAACTCTCCTTCTTTCTCGTTAGCTCGTGTTCCTGCTCGTGCACGTGTTAAAGGTCGTAGAGTTTTGGTTTCTCCCCCTTCTCCTACGCTTGTTCCATCTGGTGAACATGGTTATAGTAGGCTTGTGGATTCTTTAAAGGAGATTGAAGATGGTTTCTTTTATCGCCCGTTGTATAGTAATGTTTCTCAAGGTGTGGCTGATCGGCGCAGTTTTAGCTTTAACGTTCGGATTCCTGATGGGATTTCTTCAGGGATTTCTGAACTAGATTCTTCTGTTACGGTTCCTGCAGTTGTTAAAAAGAAGAGTAAGCAAGTTATAGTATCTCCTTCTGTTGCCCCTCTTCTTTCTCCTGCTGGTCGTAATTTGGCGTATTTACAATTTACTATTCCTCCTCAAGTTATGATCTGTGTCAGGCGTAAGCAGCGTCGTGAGGTTCTGTTGGCTCTTGGCAAAGGTGGTACTGGGTTTAAAAAACCAAAGTGGAATGAAGATTCTTTTATAAGGTGTTAATTATGGGCTTACTTTCAAGTGCTGCTGGTGGTCTTGTCGGTTCAATTGGTTCTTTGGCTGGTTCGTATTTATCGAATAAGTCAGCGCAAAATATTAATCTTTTAAATTACAAGCAGGCAAAGGAGTTTGCCCAGAATCAAATTCAATGGAAAGTTGCTGATGCTAAAAAGGCAGGAGCTGTTCTGCAACGAGACCGGGTTCCAGACCCCCAAGCTTGATACCCGGGCAGCCATATTCCAAGATGGTAAAATCTTGCTGGTGAAAGAACGTGATGGCAGATGGTCTTTGCCCGGGGGCTGGGTAGATGTCATGGAAACTATCCGCACCAATACCACCAAGGAAGTCAAGGAAGAAGCCGGTCTTGATGTTGAGCCAGAACGGATTATTGCCCTGCATGACCGGAATGTGCATAATCCACCGCCTTACGCTTACAATGTCTGCAAAATCTTTGTGTTATGCCGTCTATTAAGCGGTTCTTTCCAAGCAAATATTGAGACGACAGAAAGCCGTTTTTTTGCACTGGATGCATTACCGCCATTGTCAGAGGAAAAAAATACTCAAGCGCAGATTGCAATGTGCTTTTCGGCATACCATGACAAAAACTGGCAGACTGTATTTGATTAAGAACTGTAAAAAATAAACCCAACTTAATGATAGGAAAGAAAAAATGAGCCGTTTTCAACCAATCCAACGTGAATTAGCCCACCGCCTGATCAATCACGGTCCTACTGTCCTCATCACCAGCCGCAGCAAGGATGGCAAACACCGCAATGTCATGCCTGTGGCATGGTCAACTCCGGTAGAAATGGAACCGCCGAGACTGGTTGTGTTGATTAACAAAGATGCCTATACCCGTGAACTGATGCTGGACAGCGGTGTTTTTGCGGTCTGTGTGCCATCTGTCTCATTTGTCAACGAAACTTATTCAATCGGGCATGTCACAGGCCGTGAAGTGGATAAATTCGCAAAATACGGCATAGAAACTGTCCAGAGCCCTGAATTGGGTATTCCTGTCATTGAAAAAGGGTGCATTGCCTGGCTGGAATGCCGTCTGATTCCAGAGCCAGATGTTCAAGAAAAATACGATACTTTCTTTGGTGAAGTGGTTTCTGCCAGTGCTGATCCAGAGGTCTTTGTCAACAACCATTGGCATTTCACTGCTAATAACCAGGAAAAACATTCAATTCACCATCTGGGCGGCGGCAATTTTGTCCGCTGCAATGATCTGATGATTGCCAGAGGACTTTGATCTTTTTTCCATAATTCGGTGGCATGAACGTTGGAAAATCATCGGTTGCCGGTTATCTTCTGGCATTGGCCGCCACCGTCTTATGGAGCACGGTTTTCCCATTGGTCAGAACCTTTCCGCCAGACATCTCCCCTATTGAACTGTCATTCTGGCGTTGGCTGTTTACGTTCAGCTGTCTGATGCCATTTGTCCTGGGAAGCCTCAAAAAATACTGGCGGTTGGTTCTGGAAAACTGGCTGTGGATGGCACCGGCAGGTATTCTGGGGCTTTCCGCCTACAGTCTTTTGATGTTTGAGGCCGAGCATACCACCAATGCCACCAATATGTCGCTGTTTGCTGCAACAGCGCCTATTTCCATGGCGATTCTGTCCAGGATTGTTTTCAGGGAAAGGCTGTTATGGACACAAGTCATCGGGCTTGCCATCGCGGTTATCGGTGTTCTGGTATTGGTACTGCATGGCGATTTCACCCAGTTGACGCAGTTGACATTTACCGTGGGTGACTTATGGATGCTGACTGCCGCCTCTTTATTTGCTATTTACAGTATTCTTATCCGCCGTCGTCCTGAACTAATGCCCCAGAAACTCTGTATGGCTGGGATGATGGGATTTGCGATGGCCGTATTATGTCCTCCGATGGGCATGATTGTCATGGAACCCTCCTACCATTTACCTGGTGCAACCACCCTGCTGGTAATCCTCTATATCGCTGTCATCCCGACACTGATTGGTTATTTGCTTTGGAATCGTTCTGTCGAACATATCGGGGCTGCCCGTGCAGGAGTGGTCTATTACAGTATTCCGCTGTTCAGCAGCTTTGAGGCGGTTCTCCTGCTGGATGAACAGATTCAACTGTCACAGGTTATCGGCGGTATCCTGATTATCGGCGGCATCTTGCTGTCGTCCCTGAACGTCCTAAGACAGATATGCCACCGATGACTGTCAGGGTTTCCTGAAACGGTTTTCCGCTGTTTTCAGGATGAAAGTAGCCTTTTCGGAACCATATGCATACAGTCCGTCAAGAAAAGATTTTTCTTCATCCAGCCCGTCCGCCGGAATTTCCTTCCACCAATGTTTGCCAGAACCCGAAGAACCATCATCCCAACGATATCCACGGGTCTTCAACTGGTCTTTGGTATCAAACGGGGCACCGAAAGCATGAACCTCCACACTGCTTTTAACGGCATTGTCCAATAGATTGGCAAAAATATCCTGCCGGATATGCATAAACCAAGCCAAGGCAAGGCAATCTATGGATGCCCGGTGCGCCTCATAGAAATAACCAATCCCATGCAGCAGCTCTTCCTGCCGGTGGTTGTTGATGTCAAAGACTTTCCAATCAACCCCTTTCAGCGAACATGCCCATTTCCTGTCTTCAAAACCGGTAAAACGTTTTTCAAAGAAAGGACGGTCAAAACCCGCATTGTGAGCAACGATCAGATCCATTCCATCAAGCATGTCTTTGACCGCAGCATCATGGATTTTCTGTCCTTTGACATCTTCATCGGTAATGCCTGTCAATTTGGTGATTTCTGCCAGAATCGGTTTTCCCGGATCTTCATATTCGCTGAAAATCCGGTCAATGGAAACCAGCCTTTTTGTCGAAGGGGAAAAAGAAGCTGCAACCATACCCAGCTCAATGATTTTCTCAACATCGCTGGAAAAACCGGTTGTTTCCGTATCCAGGAAAACCATTGACACCTCATCCCCGACCTTTTCAGAAAGCGGATAAGGCAGCTGTATATGACTTTTGGTCAGCGGAACCCGTTCAATGATGCGGAAATCCTCTGTTTTTGCCAAGATTGCCTCAAGCTGCTGACGGTATCCTGGTGTCTGAGTATCCTTTTCCAAATCATTGTTTTCAAAAAAGTCCAGCTGCAGCCCTTTTTCGACATCATCCATAAAGCTATTCCTGTTTTCAATCTATGTCATTGACCATCATTCCAGATGAAATGATTCCTTATCAAAGCCTGCCTTGACAGCGCCATAACCGACAGCCGTTCCGAATTTTTTCAGCAGCCGGTCGCCGAGATTTTCTTTTTCTGTGTAGTCAACAACCTCTTTGCTCTTGATTTCATCTTCAGCCACACTCCGGACAGTGCCATAAGCATCCGCCAGTCCCAGTTCAATGGCATCCTGGCCAACAAAGATCAAGCCGGTAAAGAGCCTGCTGTCCTTTTTCAACCTGTCGCCCCTGCCCTGTTTGACGACGGTGATGAACTGCTCATGGATTTTTCCCAGCATTTCTTTTGCGTATGCAACCTGTTCAGGAGACTGTGGACTGAAAGTGTCCAGGAATCCCTTATACTTTCCAGCCGTCAGCAGACGGCGCTCAATACCGACCTTATCCATCAGGCGGTTCACCCCGAAACCGTCGATCAACACCCCGATTGAACCGACGAGGCTGGCTTTATCGACATAAATCTTATCTGCAGCCGCCGCAATGTAATAACTGCCGGAAGCACAGACATCTTCCACAACCGCATAGACCGGCTTATCAGGATGCTGCTTCTTCAAACGCATGATTTCATCATAAACCATCCCAGACTGGA
>CAVERB010000025.1:10408-14463 GCA_963618105.1 Oxalobacter sp.
CGCCCGGGCTGTTGATTTTCAGGATGATCCCCTTGACTTGGGATTCATCAAACGCCTTGTCAAGCGCCTTGATCAGGTTCTTGGCAGAAGCATTGCTTGAAGAAGCAATCTTTCCCTTGACTTCAATCATCGCCGTATGCGGTTTATTGGGAACGGTCTTTTCCCCGCTACTTCCAACACTCTTTATCAAAATAAAGAATATGATAATCAATATGATAAAAGTACATTTGAAGAAAATACGCCAACGTCTTTTCGCACGCTGTTCACGCAGAATTTCCTGGACCAGTGTTTCCAGGACTTTTTCATCGCCTTTATTTCCGTCACTCATAAGCTTTCCTTTTCAAGGCATCAGGCATGTTTTTTCAGCCAGTCATGCAAAGATACCACTGAGTCTGCAATATACAATGGATGCATTGTTTCAAGTTCCCTGTCGGTGTGTGCGCCATAATTCACTGCAACGCAGGCAACACCGGCATTCTTTGCCATCATCAGATCATGGCTGGTATCGCCAATCATCAGCATACGGCCAGTCGGCACCTGCA
This sequence comes from Oxalobacter sp., assembly GCA_963618105.1. Lineage (GTDB taxonomy): Bacteria > Pseudomonadota > Gammaproteobacteria > Burkholderiales > Burkholderiaceae_D > Oxalobacter. The sequence continues at coordinate 10,951 of CAVERB010000025.1, forward strand.
GTTCAGCTGAAAGGTCGAACAACATGGATGGATGGGGTTTTGAGAAAGATTCATCGACTGTCCGTGTCCCATCAAAACAGGCAGTCAATCCAGTCTCTTTCAAGACACGGTTCAATCCTGCCCGGCTTTTTCCCGTTGCAACTGCCAACTGACAGCCACGCTGGGCAAGATTCTTGAGCATGGTTTCCACACCATCAAATAAGGTGATCTTGAGACTGTTCACCAGATAATGCTTGCGGTACAACGCCACCAGTTTGGGATAGAGGCTTTCTTCTAATCCAGGGAAGACTGTTTCCCAAGCCTCACGAAGTCCCAGACCAATGACATGGGCAGCCGTTTTCCGGTCAGGAACAGGCAGTCTCAGGTCGGCGGCAGCATCACGCAGGCTGTCAACAATGGCTGCAGTACTGTCCATCAATGTACCGTCCCAATCAAAAACAATCAGGTCAAAGTTCCTGTCAGGCATTTTTATCTCCGGTTTCCTGTTGCTGCAAAGCACTCAGGTACGATGTGCATTCTTCCGGCAATGGCGCTTCAATAGTAATTGGCCTGCCAGTTTCAGGGTGGATGAATGTTATCCGGTAAGCATGCAGGAACATCCGTTTCAGTCCGCCGTTCTCTGCTTTCTGCAACCGTTTGTTCAAGTCAAAATCACCATACTTATCATCTCCGGCAATCATATACCCTGACGAAGCAAGATGAACCCGAATCTGATGCGTGCGTCCCGTCTTCAGCTCCGCTTCCAGCAAGGTGAAGTCTGGATAACGTTCCAGCACATTGAAAACCGTATGTGACGCAAGACCGTCAGGATCAACTCTCACCCGGCGTTCTCCATCAGCCGTATGGTATTTCAGCAAGGGAGAACGGATATGCTGGCGTTGGTTCTTCCACTGGCCATGAACCAATGCCTGATAACGTTTATCAATACTGCCTTCCCGTACCTGTTCATGCAGCTTCACCAACGCAGAACGCTTTTTCGCCAAGACAAGAATCCCTGAGGTTTCCTTGTCAAGCCGATGCACCAGTTCAAGGAATTTTGCTTTGGGATTTGCCGCCCTTAACTGTTCAATGACCCCGAAAGAAACACCGGAACCGCCATGAACAGCCACACCAGCCGGTTTGTTGATAACCAGCAAACAGTCATCTTCATAAAGTACATCAAATGTCCGTGCCGGGATGGCTTGCCCGGTTTTCTCCGATACCTTCAATGGCGGGATGCGGACAATATCCTCCTCCTTCAGACGGTATGTCTGGTCAATCCTGCCTTTATTGACACGAACCTCGCCAGAGCGAATGATCCGGTAAACATGGCTTTTCGGAACGCCCTTGAAAATCCTGAAGAGGAAGTTGTCAATGCGCTGCCCTGCTTCTTCTCCGGTTATCTGGCGAAACTGGACACTTACCGCAGGATTGACGGGCTTTTTTTCAACATTAAGTGGAACATCCGTGTTTTTTTTCCGGTTTTTCTGAATGTTCCCTCTATGAGAGCGGTTCATTTATCTATATAATTTTAGATTAGCCAAAACAAGAAGCTTGGCTGTCTGTGTATGCAATAAAAATAGCATTCTACACAGTTGTGACATCCATTGGTCCTGTTTAAGACAAATTCAATGGAAAAGATGTGTACACACCTCCCCAGTGGAGATCAGGTTTGGATTGAGCCAAAGCATCAATCGGACAGGGTATGCTGGGATGTGCTGCATGATTGGGTAAAGGATTTAAGGACAGGCAGAAATGGTTAGCTGCCTGCTGTGATTAGTTTAACCACTAAGATAAAGCCGAAAGGCATAGGTTTTTGTTCTCTCTGTTTGGATGCCTTGTTATAGACCGTAGAAGCAATATTTTCGGTATATCCCCTGATAAAAACCGCTTAAACCGATCACTGTCCATCGGCGGATGATGGTGTTTTCAAGGAAAAACACCATATCTGCCTAGATTGCAGGATGTGTACACTCGCTGGTTGCGGCCCCTTGTGCCGCTGAAAGAATAGATGGCCTTAGTGCCACGGAGAGTGTATTTATGAAACGAATGTTGTTCAATGCAACCCAGCAGGAAGAGCTACGGGTTGCTATTGTCGACGGACAAAGACTGATTGACATTGATATTGAATCAAATGCACGTGAGCTGCATAAATCCAATATCTACAAAGCCGTAATCACCCGTATTGAACCTTCGCTTGAAGCCTGTTTTGTCAATTACAGCGAAGATCGTCATGGGTTCCTCCCCTTCAAAGAAGTTGCCCGTTCCCTTTTCAAGGAAGGGGTCGATTTCCGCAGCGCTACCATCAAAGATGCACTTGTCGAAGGACAGGAAGTCATGGTCCAGGTCGAGAAAGAGGAACGTGGCAATAAAGGGGCAGCCCTAACCACTTTCATTTCCCTGGCAGGCCGTTATCTTGTCCTGATGCCAAATAATCCGCGCGGCGGCGGTGTCTCAAGACGGGTTGAAGGCGAAGAACGCCAAGAACTTCGTGAAGTCATGGAAAAACTGGCAATGCCTTCAGGCATGTCCATTATTGCCCGTACCGCTGCCATCGGACGGACTGTTGAAGAACTGCAGTGGGATTTGAACTATCTGCTCCAGCTGTGGAATGCCATTGAAAGTGCCGGATCTTCTGCACCAGGCGCTTTCCTGATCTACCACGAATCCTCATTGGTCATTCGTGCCATCAGGGACTATTTCCAGCCTGATATCGGTGAAATCCTGATTGATACTGACGAAATCTATGAACAGGCCCGTCAGTTTATGAGTTATGTCATGCCTGACATGGTCAATCGGGTCAAACGTTATCGGGATGCGGTACCGCTGTTTTCAAGATTCCAGATTGAACATCAGATTGAAAGCGCCTATTCCCGTGTTGTTTCATTGCCGTCTGGCGGGTCCATTGTCATTGACCATACCGAAGCGCTCGTGGCAATTGATGTCAACTCAGCACGTTCCACCAGGGGCACTGATATCGAGACAACAGCATTCACTACAAACTGTGAAGCAGCGGAAGAAGTTGCCCGGCAGCTGCGTCTGCGCGACCTGGGCGGTCTGATAGTCATTGACTTCATTGACATGGAATCGCCAAAGAACCGCCGGGAAATCGAAGCACGCCTGAAAGAAGCGCTCCGTTATGACCGTGCCAGGGTACAGATGGAGAAAATCACCCGCTTCGGTCTGATGGAACTTTCCCGCCAGCGCCTGCGCCCTTCCCTTTCTGAAGGCAGCCATATTGCCTGCCCGCGGTGCAACGGTACTGGCCATATCCGCGATACGGAATCCTCTGCGCTCCAGGTTTTGCGGATTATTGAAGAAGAATCCATGAAGGAAAGCTCAGCAGTCATTCATGTCCAGGTACCTGTCGATGTGGCTGCATTCCTGCTGAATGAAAAGCGTGGTGAAATCATCAAGGTGGAAACACTCCACAAAGTCGAGATTGTCCTGATCCCCAATAAATATCTGGAAACACCGCATTATCGGCTTGAACGAATCAAACACGACGACCCGCGCCTGGATGTACACCAGGTG
>CAVERB010000025.1:14473-23223 GCA_963618105.1 Oxalobacter sp.
ATGGGCTTCTCAAAACGGCTGAAAGAACCTCAGAAACCTCAACAAGAAGCTGTCGTCAAGAATATTCCTGAAGGATTGCCAGCACCTGTCATTGCACGGGAACCGGAGCCGGAAACCAAACAGGAAGAACCTGGATTCTTCGGTCGTCTGCTGGGGCTTTTTGGTATCGGCGGCGGTTCAGCAGAACCACCGAAACCAGAAGAAACGCCAGAAAAACAACCTATCAAGGCTGGCCGTAAACCCAAGAACAACGAACGTCCACGCCGAAACCGCCGTAACGAAGGTAAAGAAGACAAAGCAAAAAATCCGGCAGCAGACGCTGAAGAAACGCCAGCAGGGAAACCGCAGCGCCAGCGCCGAAACAAAAATGAAAAGGCTGAGCGTAATCCAGAAGATCGTAAACAGCCTAAACAGCAAGACACTGCTGTTCAGAAACAGTCTCAGCAAAATGGGCAAGAACCCGAAAAAATACCGGCAAATACTGCAGCAGAAAGCAGTCAGCCTGTTTCAGATACAGCCTCTCAAGAAGAAAAGGCACCACACCGCAGAGACCGCCGGAACCGTCTCAGGAACCGCCGCGAAAACACGGCTGAAAACAGGAATTTGCCCGAAACCGTCTCTGACGCACCTGCAACACAGGAACCGGTCGCAGCAAACACTGTCCAGCCTGAAGAAAATGCCGAACAATCTATTACACAGGAAGAAACGTCAGAAAAACCATCCCGCACCAACGGACGCCGTTCCCGTTCCAGAAGACCGCGCTTCAACCAGCAGGAATCAGTCCCAAACACTGATGAGGGGATTGAGACACCTGTCCAGGCAGAAATACCTTTGGCGGAACCAGCTGCCAGTGAAAATATCATTGCGGCAGCTGTAGAAACTGCTGAAGTTTCTGTGGCAGAAACACAGGTAGCAGAAGTGGCAACAGCAATCATCCCTGTTATGGAAAAAACACCGATTGCCACTGAAGTACAGGCTGTCGCGGAACCTGAGCCTGCTGAGACAACTGAACCCGTCACAACGCAGGTATTGGAAACCGTAGAAACAGAGACAGTCGAAACGGTTACAGCAATAACTGAAGAACCTGCTGCTGATAAGACCAATGCTGTTGCAGAAGCTGAAACAGACCTGGAGAAAATCCTCCAGGCAGCAGGGTTGACAATGGCTTCAACAAACCCTGAAAAAATGAAAGAACTTCAAGCTGCCATGCAGGCAGAAGAGCCCGCACCGCGCCCTGTCCGCAGAAAACGGAAAAGGGTCGTCATTGTTGATGAAGGTCCTCTGATTCAGGTCAACACCAAGTCAAATCAATCGGATCAGTCATAACATTCCTGCAAAAACCGCGTTTAAAAAACGCGGTTTTTTAAAACTGGGCACAGCATGGTCTCCTTACATCAGCCGGAACATCAGGCATCAGAATCAAGGCAGCATCAAGGAAATGATGCGGCTTTCCCTATTCATGACCGACTTGGCCGTCCATTGCGGGATTTAAGAATTTCTGTGACAGACCGATGCAATTTCCGCTGTCTTTACTGCATGCCTAAACAAGTCTTTGGCAAAGACTTCCGGTTTATCCAGCATAATGACATGCTGACATTTGAAGAAATTACCCGACTGGCCAGATGCTTTGTGGGATTAGGCGTTGCCAAAATTCGCCTGACTGGCGGTGAGCCCCTGCTCCGCAGGCATATTGAGCGTCTTATTACCTATCTGGCAGCCTTGCAAAGACCAGATGGAACGCCTTTGGATCTCACCCTGACAACAAACGGCTCCATATTGGCACAGAAAGCCCAATCATTGTTTGATGCCGGTCTGAAACGAATCACCATTTCGCTGGATGCCGTTGATAATGGCATCTTCATGAAGATGAATGATGTCGGCTGCCATGTCGATAAAATCCTCGATGCGGTTGAACGAGCGGTACAGGTCGGTTTCTCCCCTGTCAAAGTCAATGCTGTCATTCGAAAAGGCATCAATGAAAACCAGATCCTGCCGCTTGTCCGATATTTCAGGCATACACCGGTTATCCTCCGTTTCATCGAATATATGGATGTCGGGTCAAACATTGCCTGGAACAGGGAACAAATTGTGCCATCCTCACAAATCGTTGAAACCATCAACCGTGAATACCCGATTGAACCGCTGGAAGCCAACTACCTTGGCGAAACAGCAGAACGCTGGCGCTATAAAGACGGCAGTGGTGAATTGGGTATCATCTCCAGCATCACCCAGCCCTTCTGTGCAGACTGTACAAGACTCCGGCTGTCAACCGAAGGCAAAATCTATCCCTGCCTATTTTCAGCGGAAGGATTTGACCTTCGGACTTTGCTTCGTTCAGGGCAATCTGACCAGCAGATTACCCAAGCCATAACCTCATACTGGCAGAACCGTTCAAACCGGTATTCCGAATTGCGGCAAGAACAGGGACAGCCGATGACAGAACGGAAGATTGAAATGTTTTACATCGGCGGGTAGTCAGATTGGTCATATTTGAGTGATTTTTCTCAAAAAGATTGGTCGAATTTGAGTGAATTTCCAAAAAAAGATTTGTCATATTTGAAAGAGCATGACAGAATCCCATCAGGAGGCCGTTTATGTTCAAACGAAAAATCTATAACCAGATGCTTGTCTGGAAGCAGGAATCCAGCGGAAAAAACGCCCTGCTGATTGAAGGTGCACGCCGGGTTGGAAAATCCACCGTTACCAAGGCTTTTGCAGAAAAAGAATACCAGTCTTACATCCTGATCGACTTTTCAACCGCCTCAAAAGCAGTCAAGGACTTGTTTGAAGACCTTTCAGACTTGAATTTCTTTTTTCTCCAGCTTCAACTGCTTTTCCAAACCACTCTGCATAAACGGGAATCTGTCATCATTTTCGATGAAGTTCAGCTTTTTCCACTTGCACGTCAAGCCATCAAAACTCTGGTCAGTGATGGACGGTATGATTACATTGAAACAGGATCACTAATTTCTATCAGGAAAAACGTTAAAGATATTCTGATTCCCAGTGAAGAAAAACGGCTTAATATGGTTCCGATGGACTACGAAGAATTTCGCTGGGCACTGGGCGATACTGCCACTGTTCCTTTACTGAAACAGGCTTTTCAGGAACAGCGATCCATTGGCGATGTTGTCCATCGGCGGCTCATGCGGGATTTCAGGCTTTACATGCTGGTCGGCGGAATGCCTCAAGCCGTTGAATCTTACCTTGAGACCAACAATCTCCAACAGGTTGACGCTATAAAACGCGACATCCTCAACCTCTATGAAGCGGATTTCAGAAAAATAGATGCAACAGGCAGAATGTCCTTACTGTTTGATGCTATCCCTGCCGAACTGAACCGTAATACATCGCGGTATCAGGTTTCCAGTATCCTGCCCAATGTCCGTGCAGGGACTGTTGAATCCTTGTTTGCGGAGATGAAAGATTCAAAGACTGTTTTGGCTGCCTATCATGCCAACGATCCCAATATCGGACTTGCCAGTCACCATGACATCACCCGCTTCAAACTCTATCTTGCAGACACAGGTTTGTTCACGACGCTTCAATTCAAAGACAAAGCATTTACCGACAACATTATTTATGAAAAATTGTTGAGCAATAAACTCAGTGCCAACCTCGGTTATCTCTACGAAAACGTTATTGCACAGACCCTGACTGCTTCAGGACATCAACTCTTCTATTACACCTGGAAAAAGACACCGACGGCAAAACCCTATGAGATGGACTTTCTGATTGCAAAAAACAACAAAATTATCCCAATTGAGGTCAAATCATCAGGCTACCTGCGTCATGCTTCACTTGATGCTTTCTCCTTAAAATACAGCAACAGGATTGATAACCGGTATCTCGTCTATACAAAGGATTTGCGAAAAGACAAAGATATTATCTGCCTGCCGGTTTATATGACACAGTTCCTGTAGCAGAAATCAGGAAGAGGAAACCTCCTAACCTCTTAACGATTACAACCGTTATTTCTGATAAGCGGCACTCACTGCATCCATCAAGGCGGCACGAAAACCGCTGGCTTCCAACGCCTGGACGCCACGAATTGTGATACCGCCAGGCGAACAGACATCATCCTTGAGTTTGCCCGGATGCTGATCGGTATCGCGTACCATCTTGCCAGAACCCAACACCGTCTGGCTTGCCAGTTTATAGGCAGTGGCACGGGGCATCCCATGCAGAACAGCGCCATCCGCCAACGCCTCAATCATCATATAAACCCAAGCAGGTGCACAGCCGGACAATGCTGCCCCGACTGCCATCAGATGGCTTGGCATTTCCTCAACTTCACCCAAAGCACTGAAAAGCCCCTTGGTGAAAGCCAGTTCATCCGGTGTCAGGTCATTGCCCATATCAATCAATGCCATCCCTTCCCCAACCATCGCTGGCGTATTCGGCATAATCGCGCAGACACGGGTCGAAGCATCAACCAACTCATGGTAACGGGCATAAGACCACCCTGCTGCAATGGACAGCAACGGCTTGTTCTTCAAAGATTCACGGCACTCAGCCAAGACACCTTCCACATGGATGGGTTTCACCGCAATCAGGACTATTTCACTGTTATTGATGACATCAACCGCAGAAGAAGCCGCAACCATGCCGCATTTATCATTCAAAGCCTGCATTTTGGCAACATCCAGATCGAAAGCGATTGTTTCCTCTCCTTTGAGAAAACCAGAACCGACAGCGCCCAACAGGATGGCAGATGCCATATTCCCCATACCGATAAAACCCAGTTTTTTCATCTTGAAATCCTTTCTCACCATTCATCGGCCAAATAGCGCCTCATATTTTCTGCCATCTATATTGCGGACAGGTAATCTGTTGACTGATCCATGGGTGTGCTGAACATGCCAACAGGTTCAGAACAACTCGTTGGCATTATACCAAAGCCAAGTGAGAGACCGTTTTGATAGATGGTACAGCTTATTTGCCTGATGATGGAACAACGAAAACCATACATCACCAAGTCATCGCAAAAGCTGCGAAATCCCCATCCTGTGATGAACCGATAAGCGGTTTTCCCTTATCCAATGCAGCAAGACTTGCCATTTCAGCAGCTTCCAGCGTGAAAGAAAAGATGTCCAGATTTTCACGCATACGTCTGGCATCAAATGTCCTGGGCAAAACACTGATACCTGACTGCACAAGGAAGCGCAATGCTACCTGACGAGGACTTACGTCATACTTCTCCGCCAGTGCCATGACAGCAGGTTCACTGAACATCGCATTGAAACGCCCCTGCCCAAATGGCGAATAAGCCTGATGGGCAACTTTGTACTGCGTCATCACCTTCTGCAAAGGCTGCTGCTGGCAGACAAGGTTTGTCTCAACCTGATTCACAGCGGGAACAGCCTTATTGAAATGAATCAGGTCAATCAGCTGGCTCGGCATATAGTTCGATACCCCGATGGCACGGATTTTCTTTCCCGCATAAAGCTGTTCAAGGTCGCGCCATGCTGCATAGGTATTGCCAAATGGCCAATGAATCAACACCAGATCCAGGTAATCGAGTCCCAGCCTCTCCATCGACTGAAGAACGCTGGCACGACACTCTCCTGTTTCATGCGAATGGAACCAGACCTTGGTTGTGATGAACAGTTCTTCCCTAGCCACACCGCATTGTCTGACAGCCTCTCCGACATCGGCTTCATTGCCATAGGCCTGTGCTGTATCAATCAGGCGATAGCCAGCGGCAATCGCCTCCTTCACGCATGCGACACACTGCTGGCCGATAACTTGATAAGTTCCATAACCGATGATGGGCATCTGCACGCCATTGTTCAATTCAATCATCTGCATAGCAACTCCTGTTCCTTTTCTTCTGTAATTGGAAAAATGGTAACATCCAACTATTATTATCTGGTAGGTAATTTAACATCCAAACTGTCTATGAAACTGTTTGATATTATTGGTCCTGTCATGATTGGACCGTCCAGCTCCCATACCGCCGGTGCCGTGAGGATTGGGCTGGTTGCCAGGAAACTTCTCTGTGAACGTCCGGTCAAGGCAGATATCGGCCTGCACGGTTCTTTTGCGATGACAGGTTCCGGACACGGTACCGACCGAGCGATTGTCGCCGGTCTGTTGGGCATCCAACAGGATGACAGCCGTATTCCCCAAAGTCTGGAACTTGCCAAAAAAGCAGGGCTCGAGATTGAAATCCATTCAATTCATATTCCCAATGCCCACCCCAACTCAACTCGTCTGAGACTGACCGGCGACCACGGCAGAAAACTGGAAATGACCGCCTCCTCATTGGGCGGCGGCAGGATTCTGGTCTCTTCCATTGACGGCATCACTGCAAACTTCTCCGGCAATGAAAATACCCTGATTGTCCACGCCATCCATGACCGCCCTGGCTGTGTTGCAGCAGTCACTTCCCTGCTGGCACAGCACAACATCAACATCGCCAATATGCAGCTTTACCGGCATTCCAAAGGCGGTAAAGCCGTCATGATTCTGGAATGCGACAGCAAAATTCCGCAAAGCTTGATTGACCAGCTGTCAGATATCGAGCGCTTCCAGAAAGTAACCTATCTTAATAAAGAATAGAATGACCTCAACGGGATCGGCAAGCGGAATTATGCAGAGATTCCTTTAAACCCAGACAATTAACAAGCTATTTAAATGATATGTCAGACAAAATTTTTTTATTTGAAAACAACCACCTGAAAATTCTTGGTATAATCTTGGTGTAATTTTTCAAATACCCTAAACTAGACTACTTCTGCTCATCAACCCACGCAATAACTTCACATGCTTTCCATCTTGGGTGTGTTCTGCCCTTACCCGATGGCAATCTTATAGCTTTGGGGAAACTTGGTAAATAGGCAATTCTGCTCAAAAATGATGATTTGCTGATGCCTAGATAATTTGAAACGGTCTTGGCATCCCAGACCGCTATCTCGATTGGAAAATTCACAGCCTTACCTCTGTTGTTATAGATAAGACCTGTTATAGATGGTTAGCTACACCAACGGCTTCATTATCGAAGCATAGCCTGAACTAAATTTTAAGTATATCTTTCTCACTGAGTGTTCAAAGTTGTGGCGCATCTCTATAGTAACAAATACTCTGCCCCAGCTTTTCCGCGAATACATCCAGACATCACCCGTTTCCCCTTTCACTTCGGCTTTAAGCAAAGCTCCTGCGGTGAAGAAACGGATGTCGCCATGTTTTCTGTTCTTAATGATGACATCTTTCATAATTAACAGTCCAATCTAGTTCTCAACAGCTTTAGCAGCGTTGACTTGGGGTTCAGAACCAGCCTGTCTTTTTCGTCTGGTACAACCATTTTCAAGACCTGCATGGCTTTGATTGTGTTGTTGCCCATTGCTGAAGATGAAGTTGGTGTATATGGATAATCGATTAACTTCTGATAGAAATTACCGACATCAGCTTTCTTGTTAGAAGCCGAAATGCACCCATCTTTGCAGAGCAATCTGACCGCCATTTCCAAGACATTTCGCAGTGAGCTGGATACTCCGCCCAGATATTCTAAGAAGTAAGCCAACCTGTTTCTTATCTTCTGGGGAGCATGGGCCAATCTGTTCAGCAGAAAATCCCTTGCCATTGTTACGTCATAGACCCCCGAATCACATTCTTCAAGAACAGCAAGCTCATTGAACTTCTTATCACCCAGCTTTGCCAGAATACGTTTGTCTTTTGCTTCTGGCAGCTTGACCTTTGGTTCTGTAGCCTTAATTTCTTTCTTGACTACTTCAACCGTGACTGCTTTATCAGTTTCGGTAACAGCTTCTTGAATGATTTGTGTAGTTTGCTTTGCTTCTTGTTCAGCCAGATACTTGTCAGCTTCTTCTCCCATCAGTTCAGACAAAAAGAATCTTAATTGTTCATTCGGTATCTGGTTCTCTGGATTGTTAACGATTATCATAATTTACCTCACAATTTATAGATTTCTGGATTTGGGTCATCTTTGGTTGCTGCAAGTTGCCAATGTGTGAAGCCATGAAAGTCTTTCAAGACTTTGGTGAACTTTTCAAAGGTCTTTGCTAATTCCGATTCATTGACAACATCAGAGCTTTCTGCAACCAGATATTTCTTGTTGAATGAAGTTGTTTTCTGTTCTGTGGCGTAGAAAGTGGTTCTGCATACAAGAGGGGTGGAATGATAGAATGTGGCAAAGATCAGGTATGTGTTCCTTCCGCTGTCAACCGGAATGGTTTGAGTGTTTCAAAGGTAGGCAATCTTGGGAATGCAACTATTGAATCCATATCAACTGTATTGAAACGACATATAGTTGAAGATTCGGTGTTATGCTCTGATGGTCACATTGCTTACAAAAAGCTTGCGAATGAAATCCATCTCAAAGAACATATCAGAATCGTTGGTGGACATGGAAAGGTCAGAGGCTATTACAGTGTAGCAAGAATCAATGCGTACCACTCCGGTCTGAAAACATGGATGACACGTTTCAAAGGTGTTGCGACTAAATATCTGAACAACTATCTTGTATGGAATAATCAGGTTGTTTGGACGAAGGTTGCGGATGATGAAAAAGAACGGACGATGCTGGATTTTGTGATTGGTGTTGGTTTACGAACTATAAATAGAAAGGTTAGTTACAGGAATCCTGTGCCAGTTTTGAATTGATGATTTGACATTCTATTGTTGACAGATAAGACTATGAACAGAACAGAACAGAACAGAACATTATACCAGATAGTTCTGTAAATATATACAAACAAAATCTATATCAGACACTTGTAGAAATACTT
>CAVERB010000026.1:0-6607 GCA_963618105.1 Oxalobacter sp.
CCATACTGCTCAATGCGATCCACGCACTCACCGTCAAAAGACTTTGGCAATTCAGACACGCCCATGATGGTCGGTTGTGACGGTCCATAGATATCGGCATCCAATATACCGACTTTTGCCCCTTCCGCAGCCAATGCCAAAGCAAGGTTTGCTGTCGTGGTGGACTTGCCAACCCCGCCTTTGCCGGATGAGATGGCAATGATGTTCTTAACCCCTTTGACGGGCCTTGGACCCGACTGGAATGCATGGGCAATAATCTTGGTCGTGATATTGACCGTGATGTCACCGATACCGCCAATCGTCCCGACAGCATGCCTGACTCTCCTAGCGATTTCCTCGTGCAGGCTACCGGCAGGATAGCCCAGCTCTATGGTCAGGGAAACATTTTTCCCGTTGATGACGATATCCTTGACGCTATCCGCCGAGGCATAGTCGGCATTGAGGTTAGGATCAATAACACCACTGATGGCATTGAGAATGTGTTCTTGTGTGATTGCCATGGCCTTTCTCTCCATTGTCTAGCGCAGATTCTGTCAAGTGTATCGCAAAACCATCCTCTCATTGTCAGCAGGGCCGTTTGACTTTGCCCTGATGCCATGCAATATTACGCCAGTAAGCTGTCCAATAAACAGGATGGCATAATCCTATAATATAAGTATTGATACCTGATGACTTGAACAGGAGGCTTCTAATGAGCAGAAAATTGGTAGCGTATTTCAGTGCTAGCGGTGTCACCCGCCTGGTATCAGGCAGATTGGCAGAAACGATAGGCGCTGACTTATATGAGATCAAACCGGAGAAACTCTATTCCGACAATGATCTGAACTGGATGGACCAGACAACCCGGGCAACGGTTGAACAGAAAGATGCTTCCGCCCGTCCTGCGTTGGCTGACAAAAATGCCAATATCGGTGCTTATGACATTATCTATATCGGTTTCCCGATTTGGTGGTATATTGCGCCCCGTATCATCCAGACATTCCTAGAAACTTATGATTTCTCTGGCAAGACCGTCGTGCTGTTTGCGACATCCGGCGGCAGCGGTTTCGGCAAGACGATGGCTAAACTGAAACCCAGTATTTCCCCTTCTGCCAGGATGGTCGAATGGCGGCTCCTGAACGGCGGGCCTTCCACCGCAGACCTGGCAAAATGGTCTGCATCCCTGAATCTGTAACCGTCAGCCCTTGACCCGTCCGCTATGGCATCCTGCCCTGCGGACGGTTTCCACTTGTCTTGCAGAAATTGTACAATTTAGATTGTCCTGTTTTTTTACCACCTATCCGATAATCCAGAACTTATGTCAAGAAAGCTGTTTGTCACGACTGCACTGCCTTATGCGAATGCCCCTTTCCATATCGGTCACATCATGGAATACATCCAGGCTGATATCTGGGTCCGTTACCAACGGATGCAGAAAGACGGCGGAAAACAACGTGAAGTCTATTTCGTCGGTGCTGATGACGTCCATGGCGCCCCCATCATGATTGCAGCGGAAAAAGCTGGGAAAACCCCTGCGGAATTTGTGGCAGGCATTGCTACTGGACGTGCTGCCCATCTGGATGGCTTCCTGATCAAGTTTGACAACTGGCATTCCACCGATGGTCCTGAAAACCATGAATTGAGCAAAAGCATCTATAAACGATTGCGGGAAAAAGGATTGATCTATACCAAGACCATCGAACAGTTCTTTGACCCGGTCAAATCCATGTTCCTGCCAGACCGGTATATCAAGGGAGAATGCCCGAAATGCGGCGCAAAAGACCAGTATGGCGACAGCTGCGAAGTCTGCTCCAGTGTTTATACCCCGACTGAGCTGAACAATCCTTATTCTGTGCTAACAGGCGCCACGCCAGTAATGAAGCAGTCTGAACACTATTTCTTCAAGCTGTCCGATCCGCAATGCACGAACTTCCTGAAAACCTGGACTCTTGGGCAGGGAACCGGCAAATCACGCTTGCAGCAAGAGGTTGCCAACAAGGCTCGTGAATGGCTGGGGGGCGATGAAGACAAAACGCTTTCTGACTGGGATATCAGCCGTGATGCCCCTTATTTCGGTATCGAAATCCCAGACGCACCGGGCAAATTCTTCTATGTCTGGCTGGATGCGCCGATCGGCTACCTCGCTTCCCTGAAAAACCTGTTTAATAAGAAGAGGATGGACTTCGATGCCTTCATGGCTGACCCCGAAACGGAACAATACCATTTCATCGGCAAGGACATCATTTATTTCCATACACTGTTCTGGCCAGCCATGCTGCACTTTGCTGACCGCAAAGTTCCTGACAATGTCTTTGTCCATGGTTTTGTCACAGTTGACGGTGAAAAAATGTCAAAATCCCGTGGTACCGGGATTTCTCCCCTGCGCTATCTGGAAATCGGCATGAATCCTGAATGGCTGCGGTATTATCTGGCAGCCAAACTAACTGACCGTGTTGAGGATATCGACTTTACTGGGGAAGACTTCATTGCCCGTGTCAATGCAGACCTGATCGGTAAATATGTGAACATCGCCAGCCGCGCTTCCGGTTTCATCACCAAACGTTTTGGCGGGAAGCTGAATCTGGGAGATGATGCCTCGGAAGTTCCTGTCCTGAAAACCTTGCGTGCATCAGCCGATGAAATAGCCGGTTGTTTCGAACGCCGGGAATACGGTCGTGCCTTGCGCCAGATCATGCATCTGGCGGATGAAGTGAATGTTTATGTGGATGCCAACAAGCCTTGGGTACTCGCCAAAGACCCCGGACAGTCTGATAATCTGCAACAGGTTTGCTCCCGACTGCTGGAAGCCTTCCGCATCCTGACGGTTTACCTGAAACCTGTCCTTCCGGCAGTGGCTGAAAAGGTTGAGCAATTTCTGAATATCGCGCCATTGCAATGGGATGCCATTGAAACCGCGCTGCCTGATGGCCACACCATCAATACATACCAACACCTGATGCAGCGTGTTGACCAGAAGATGCTAGATACCTTGTTTGACAAGCCCAAATCGGCAGAACCTGCCAAGGCAGAGAAAACCGACATTCAAAAAACTGCTGAAACCACCTCGACTGAACCAACTGTCAACATTGCACCATTGCCTGTTCCTGAAGGTTTTGAACCATTGGCAGCAGAAATTACCATTGACGATTTTGCCAAGGTGGACATGCGTATTGGCAAGATTGTTGACTGCGGTTATGTGGAAGGCGCGAAAAAACTGCTCCGCCTGTCAGTGGATCTGGGCGAAGGACGTATCCGGAATATTTTCTCCGGCATCCGCAGTGTTTACAAACCGGAAGATCTGGTGGGTAAACTGACCGTTGTCGTTGCCAACCTCGCTCCACGCAAGATGAAATTCGGTGTTTCCGAAGGGATGGTTATGGCAGCCTCTGCGGATGATGATGATGGCATTTACCTACTGGAACCCATGTCCGGGGCGAAACCAGGGATGCGTTTGAGCTGATTGCAATAAGGAATCAAGACATTTATGGGGATAACCGTCAGTGAAGCCTCAGAAGAGGATGCCCCGCTTATAGCGGAATTAACACGTAAGGCATGGGAAGGCCGGTGCCCGCCAAATGCACATGGTCATTTTGATACCACAGATAAAGTACTCACTGACCTGCATGAAGGAGGGGCTTTTATCCTCTGGGTCAATAACCTGCCTGCCGGTTCAATTCGTTGGTCGCCTACTGATGAAGACGATGAAATCTGGAAAATCCGCCGTCTTGGCGTTTTGCCTGAATACGCTGGGCAGAATCTTTCCCAATATCTGATTGAAGCCTGTGTCAACCGGGCACGGCTTTCCGATATTGCTGAACTCCGGCTTTTCCTGCATCCATGGCTGGAACCGATGACCCGATTTTATGAAGCCTATGGCTTCGAGCCAGCCCCTGAAATCGAATTCACCTTACGCAATCCCCTTGAACCACCGCCCATCATGATGCGGATGAACCTTGATTACTGACCGTCAGCTATTTCAATGATCCAATTCCGGCTTGACCATCAATACGTTTCTGATATCGACGCCCTGTTGAGGGGACATGCTGTTTCGGAAAAAACGGCGCCATCAACAACAGGCAAACAGCCGATCCGGTTGTTGCCAGTTGATGAATTGCCTTTTTCATTGAAGAAACGTTCTCAGGCATATCCGGTACGCCAGTTGACGGAAAAGACTGACCAGCCTTGAACAACGGATGCCTGATATGGCAGGACAGGACCTCTTCCAGAACGATGACGCCAGCCAGGCGGTTGCCCGTCTTTATGGCCGGCCGATGGATGCGCTGCCTGAGGACCTTTTTATTCCGCCTGAAGCCCTTGAAATCTTCCTTGAGGCTTTTGAAGGCCCTCTTGACCTGCTGCTGTACCTGATCAGACGGCAAAACTTTAATATCTTGGATATTCCGATGGCGGCTTTGACGGCGCAGTACCTGCAATATATTGAACGTATCCGCAGCCAGAAACTGGAACTGGCGGCAGAATACCTGCTGATGGCAGCCATGCTGGTAGAAATCAAATCCCGTATGCTGCTGCCCCGTCCCAAACTGGAAACCGATGGCGAACCGGAAGACCCACGGGCGGAACTGGTTCGGAAACTGCTGCAATATGAACAAATGAAACGGGCAGCCCTTCATCTGGAGGAAATGCCTCGCATCGGCCGTGATTTCTTTACCTCATCCGCCACGATGATTTTTTCCGATGAGAAAATCCTGCCCACAGTGACCGCTGAATCCCTGCAAATGGCGCTGCTGAACATGATTGAGCGCGCAAAACTCACCACCCATCATACCATCACCAAACAGGCGCTT
This sequence comes from Oxalobacter sp., assembly GCA_963618105.1. Lineage (GTDB taxonomy): Bacteria > Pseudomonadota > Gammaproteobacteria > Burkholderiales > Burkholderiaceae_D > Oxalobacter. Next base: position 4,785 of record CAVERB010000026.1, read on the forward strand.
TCCGTGCGTGAACATATGACACTGATCCTGCGTCAGCTTCAGCATAGACGATTCACCGCATTCTCAAGCCTGTTCGATACTTCAGCCGGTGTTGCTGTTGTCGTCGTACATTTTCTGGCGTTGCTTGAACTGGCAAAAGAATCCCTGATCCAGATCACGCAGGACAGTGGGGATGCCCCAATTTTTGTCCGTCTCTCACATTGAATACCGGATACTTCAGCCATCCGTTCCATGGAAAAAAACACTTCACCTATCCTGACGGACAACAGGTTGACCCTTGTAGGCTTTGGGCACAGAATAGCGTTATTTTTCAACCCTTGTTTTCCTGACTCGCCGGATAAACCATGAAAATCGTCCACACCATTGAAGCGCTTCATGCTGCTGTACGTGACCTGAAAGACATCACCCTGGTACCAACCATGGGCAATCTTCATGATGGTCATATCTCCTTGATGCGTCTTGCCAAACAGCAAGGCGGCCCTGTCGTTGCTTCTGTCTTTGTCAACCGTTTGCAGTTTGGCCCCAATGAAGACTTCGACACCTACCCCTGCACTTTCCAGGCAGATGCTGAAAAACTGGAAAATGCCGGTGTAGACATCATGTTCGCTCCCAGCGAAAAAGACATGTACCCCGTCCCACAGGAATATCGGGTTGTACCGCCTGACAGCCTGGCAGGTATCCTGGAAGGTTATTTCCGGCCGGGATTCTTCAATGGGGTTGCCACTGTCGTGATGAAACTGTTTTCTGCGGTCAGACCAACCCATGCCGTCTTTGGCAAGAAAGATTATCAGCAGCTGATGATTATCCGCCGGATGGTCGAACAGTTCGCCTTGCCGATTAAGATCATCGGTGCCGAAATCCACCGTGGCGAAAACGGCCTGGCAATGTCTTCCCGCAATGGCTACCTGTCTGCTGAACAGCTGGCTGAAGCCCCTAACCTTTACAGAATCCTGAAAACGGCTGCCGATCAGATTCGTGCAGGCAGCCAGGACATTGATGCCGTTGAAACCCAGGCAATGGATGCTCTGAAAGCCCGTGGATGGATTCCCGATTACGTTTCCATCTGCCGCCAGTACAACCTGCAGAAACCAACCGCCGCAGAAGTTGCTGGCAAGGAACCATTGGTTATTCTGGCTGCTGCAAAAATCGGCGATACCCGCCTGATTGACAACATCGAAATCTGATCCGTCAGGTGAAACAGTAAAGGCAGCCAGGCACAACCTGCTGCCTTTTTGTAAGGCTGGTGCCTTTATGACTTCTTTCAATACGCCTTGAACCCGATAATGATGAAACGGTTTTATACAAGCCTGTTGATGTTTTTAACCTGCTGTTTCTGTTTGGCAGGCTGTTCGAAAAAAGTCGTGGAGAAACCCGAAACGGTTGTCCAACAGCATCTTCGGGCATTGGCGGCGAATGACTTTGTGAATGCCGCCAAACTGGTCTATCAGCCTGATGGCCTCAACAACCCCTCCGTTTATCAGCAGAAAATTCGTGAAGTGCTGGAACAGGATAAATGGGAACTCGACGGCAGAGGCGGCTTCGAAAATGTCACCATCAAGGAGGTGCTGACCCGTTTCACAAACGGTGAAGTCAAGGATGGCCAGCCAGAATTCATCAAGCGCAGTGAAGCCGACAAAGGATCAACCGCCATTGTAACAGCCATGATCGCCTTCCAGAACGGTTCTTACAAAGAAGCGGTTTATCCATTAAAGCATACCGGTGAGGCTTATCGGATTGTCTTTGCCAAAATCCCGGTACAATAACCTGCCATCTCCTAAAAATAATATCTTTAGAATATTTTTTCAATATTTATAAAATATTCA
>CAVERB010000027.1:0-5280 GCA_963618105.1 Oxalobacter sp.
GGGTAATATAGGAAAAAAGGATTATTATTAACTACTGGAATTGGTCCCTTGCCCCCTTGTTTGGCGTAGACCCGATTTTGTGTTGTTTTTTTCCTGGTTATCTGTCTTGAATGGTGCTCAAAGATAACCACTCCCTGTTCCTTCTCTTATCTAGTCAAAATCGTTCATGGTGAAGGAGTCAATACGGGATTGGTTCTGTCGCTTGAGCTTTTTCAGTTCCCGCGACAGGAAATAAATGAAAAGTACAGCCGTCATGCTCCATGTCAGCGGGAAAGTCCAGAAAATGACAAAGATGTCATGAATGAAGTGCAGCATACCAGTGATGAAGACAATCCGGAAAAGGCACCAGATCGCAAGCACAATGCCCATTGCAATGATGGGTCTGCCAAATCCGCGCAGGATGCCGATGGAACAGTGGTCAATTGCCAGGACAAAGGCGAATAGGGCAGCGATTTTCAGCTGTGAAGAACCATAATAAATCACTTCTGGATTGGTGCTGAAAAGCCCGATGAAGAAAGGAGCGCCGAAAAACAAAATGATACCAACAATCTGCGCAGAGATGATGGAACAGGTCAATCCAAACCGGATGCCGCCTATCACGCGTTCAGGTTTGTTCGCGCCCAGGTTCTGACTGACAAAGGTGGCAAGTGCCATTGAAAAACACATGATAGACAGAAAGGCAAAACCTTCAATCTTCATATGCGTGCCGCAGCCAGCCATTGCCATTGCCCCAAAAAGGTTGATGTTGCCCTGAACCACGATATGTGAGATGGACGTTACAGAATTTTGAATGCCAGATGGAATGCCCTGGGAGATGACATTCTTCAGCATCGGGAAATCAATCTGGATTGACTTGAAACGGATACCGTATTCCTTGCCCTGTTTCCCCAGAATGAACAGCTTACGGTAAACTAGAAAGGCGGAAAGCCCTTGAGAAAGCACCGTTGCCAATGCGGCACTGCTGACACCACCGCCCAATCCACCGATGAAAACAAGATCCAGAATGACATTACTGATGGCAGAGACAATCAGGAAAATCATTGGACTTCGACTGTCTCCGATGGATTGCAGGATACATGCCCCGAAATTGAAAAGCACCACAGTGATACATCCCAAAGAATAAATCCTGAAATACTGCACGGAATGCGCCATCACATCATCCGGCGTCGCCATCAACTCCAAGAGCCAGGGCGTGAAAAAGAAGCCAAAAGCCGTCAGGAAAATACCGCAGACAATGCCAATGGCAACAGTAGTATGGACAGCCTTGTGCAGGCGTATCATGTCTTGAGCGCCGAAATAACGAGCAATCACCACACCGGCACCAGCAGAGATGCCGAAAACAAAACCGGTCATCAAGAAAATCAGGCTACCGCCTGATGCAACGGAAGCGAGTTCCTGGTCCCCCAGGATATTGCCGACAATCAGCGAATCCACCGCGTTGTAAAGTTGTTGAAAAAGGCTGCTGATGAACATGGGCAAGGCAAACAGCAACATCTGCTTGGCGATGTTGCCTTCTGTCAATCCATGCTGTTTCTGCGTAGCCATTGCATCAATCGCTCGGAAAGTTATCATTTTCAGCTAAACCGCAAGCATACCTGAAAAGCTTTTGATGCTTAAGAAAATCAGAATAAAAGCTACAGAAACCTGAAAAAACGTTATAATGGCATTTCCCGTGGAGTTATGAAACGGTTTAAAGATTTTAGGAGTGGTAGTTCAGTTGGTTAGAATACCGGCCTGTCACGCCGGGGGTCGCGGGTTCGAGTCCCGTCCATTCCGCCAAATAAATCCCATATAGGAAATCCTGAATATGGGATTTTCTTTTATTGACATTGAACCCCTGAAGCGCCATGCTTGATTTTATCCGCAACCATAAACGCCTTACCCAGATCATCCTTCTGCTGTTCATTATCCCGTCTTTCATCTTTGTCGGTATTGAAGGTTATAAACGTTTCAACAATGCAGATGGTGTTGCGACAGTCAAGCGCTCTGCAGGCCCTTTCAGTTTTCTCCAGAAAGATTATGTCATTACCCAGCAGGAATGGGACAATGAAGTTCGCAGGCAGGTGGATATGATGCGCCAGCAGGCAGCTGCCCAAGGTCGGCCATTCGATGCCAGAATGGCTGATTCCAAGGCTTTCAAATGGCAGGTGCTTCAGCAGCTCATCAATAAATATGCCCTGGAATATGCGATCACTAAAGAAAACCTGTCTGTGCCAGAACAGGTTGTCATTGACAAAATCCGTCAGATTCCCGGATTGGTCGATGAAGACGGCAATTTCAATCAACAGAAATATGAGCAGGTCCTTGCCGGACGCGGTCTGACACCGGAAGGGCATGTCGCCATCATGGGGCAGGAAATGGCGATGCAGCAGGTTCCTGCACCGATCCAGTTCAGTGTTATTCCTGCCAAGACAGTCGGTAAACGCATCATCAACCTCTTCACCCAGGAACGAGAAGTCCAGAAAAAAGTCTTTAGTCTTGCCGCTTACAAGAATCAGGTCTCTGTCACTGAAGAAGACCTAACCAATTACTACAACGACCATGCCAAGCAGTTCACCATCCCGGAACATGCCAATATCGAAATCGTGGTCCTTGACCAGGCTGCAGCAGAAAAACAAGTCAAGATTACTGACAGTGATCTGCAGAACTACTACAACCAGAACAAAGACCGCTTTGCGGCACCGGAACAGCGCCGTGCCCAGCATATCCTGATTCTGACCCCACGGAATGCCAAGGAAGCGGATAAGGAAGAAGCCCGGAAGAAAATGGAAGACATCCTGGCACAGGTCCGTGCAAACCCAACCCGTTTTGCAGAACTGGCAAAGACTTACTCACAGGATCCCGGTTCTGCCAGAAATGGGGGGGATTTAGGATATTTTGCCCGCGGCAAGATGGTCAAGGAATTCAGTGATGCCACCTTTGCCCTGCAGAAAGGCGATGTCAGCGATATTGTTCAGACTGACTATGGCTTCCATATCATCATGGTCACCGACATCAAGCCAGCGGTACCGAAAACTCTCGCCCAGGTTCGCGAGTCTGTCATGCAGGAACTCAAGCGCGCCCAGGTTGCCAAGAAATTCGCTGAAATGTCAGAAACCTTCTCCAACATGGTCTATGAAAAGTCTGACAGCCTGAAACCGATTGCAGATGCGTTGGGACTGCAGATTCATACTTTCAAGGATTTGCAGCGTGATCCAGGAGCCGCTGCCCAGCAGAATCCGTTACTCGCCAATCCGACGTTGCTCGAAAAAATCTTCTCGGATGACTGTGTCAAAGGCAAACACAATACCGAATCCGTTGAGATTGCACCGCAGGTACTGGTTTCTGCCCGCATTGCACAGCATTACCCGGCAGCGCTGGTGCCTTTTGAAAAAGTCAAGTCAGGTATCCAGACAGCAGTCACCAACCAGAAAGCTCTTGTTCTGGCAAAAGCCGCCGGGGAAGCAGAACTGGCGAACCTGAAAGCAGGCGGAACAGCAACAGGTTTCTCTGCATCACAGCTGGTTTCCCGTCCGAAGATTGCGCAGTCTGGCCGTTTTGACATGGCACCTGTCATGAAAGCGGATGTTACTCATCTGCCAGCTTATATTGGTGCAGAACAGCCTGATGAAGGCTATGTCATCTACCGTGTGACCAAAGTTATCATCCCTGAAAAGCTTGATCCAAGAATGGAAGAAGCGATGAACCGACAGATGATGGGAACAAACAGTGCCCAGGAACTGTTCGCCTATATCGAATACTTGAGAAAACAGGCAGGTGTTGAGCTTCTGGTCAAGAAACCCGATGAAGAAGACAAACCATAAAGCAAGGTAAGGGAAAATGCCAGGAACACTGATTACCGAAAATCCTTATCTGATGCATCTCGGCGCTGAGTTGTTGAAGATGGAAAATGGCGAAGCCCAAGTCGGTATCAAACTCAAGCCTGAGCATGGCAACAGTTGGGCAGTCATGCATGGGGGCATTACCATGACCCTGCTTGATTGCACAATGTCACGTGCCGCCCGCTCCCTGCTGCTTCCGGAAGTGACCTCAGCTGCCACGGTGGAAATGAAGACCAGCTTCTTTCAGCCAGGGGGCAAGGTTGGCCAATATGTCATTGTTACCGGCCGAGTTTTGCACCGTTCCACGACATTGTACTACTGTGAAGCAGAAATCATGAATGGCAATGCGCTTGTTGCCAAAGCCATGGGAACCTTCAAAGTCTTCAAACGCAATGATATTGCCAAGCGGATGCAGTTGACTGCAGCAGCTTATTTGAATACGCCACAAAACCTGGTCCTTCAGGACGGTGACTTTAAAGCTGAAAAACATTCAGCAGGTTCTGCACAACAGACTGTGTAGAATGCCATTGCCCAATCAGATTCCCTGAATAATCCAACCTGCCAATTCGTTTCATCACTAACGCACAATCCGGCTGGTGTTTTGCAAAGACAATCGCTCTCCAACAGTGCTGCGCCCATCAGCAACAAGCATCAAACAAGCCCATATACCCCAGCGTTCTGCCAGATACCGGTACAACAAGTCGTTAAAACCCCTGTCAAGGATGTATGAGGAATACAACAACCACGGGAAAAGAGCGTTTACTTCCGTTAATGCTTAATATAGGACAATGGAGTGGAGCCATCTTCAACGGTTATGGAGGTATTCTCGAAATTTCTGGTACAAATACCTTCACTGGGAATGAAGTAAACCAAAATAGGACTATAGACGAAAACGGCGGTTGCGGAGGTGCCATCCGAAATAATTCTGGAATAGCAACCCTTTCCGGTGAAAATGAATTCACTGGGAATACAGCAGCTACCTTTGGATGTGCTATCTACAACAAGTGGGATTCAAAACTCACGCTTTTCGACAAGAATACTTTCACTGACAACTACGATACAAACGGTACAAACCCAAATGACATATACAACAATGGTGGAGCTATCTACGTGATTGAGGGTACAACCACATTGGGAAGCGGTCTGACCAACGGAGGCACCGTCACCATCAGCGGCGGTACTGGCAACGATGATGGTACTGTCAGCGGCACAATTCTCAGTATCAACAGACTCGTTAACGAAAACACCGGAAACGGGCAAAATACCGAGAACGGGCGAATCACCGTGGAAAACGGAATTCTCGACCTGACCGGGGCAGTTGAAGTAGCAGGAATCATCACCATCGGTAACAACAAATACACAAACAGTACTGAGACCAAAGACCTGACGGACGCAGACGCAACGCTGGAAACCATTGATGCCGTTCTGAACATCAACACCGATATGGATGATGCGTCAT
>CAVERB010000028.1:0-2110 GCA_963618105.1 Oxalobacter sp.
CTCCGGATAATGCTTTGTCACCCATCTTTCTCTTCCTCCAAATATTTTGGTTAGTCTAGTAATTTCCCTGGCATATGCCAGATTTCCTGAAACGGGAAGGCACAAGCCTCCCTCGGTTCCTTCCGCCCCGTCATCCACGTTCCATGCGCGCCTTCAACCGGGCTATCGTCCCGGGTGACCACACCTGGGGATCAACCCAGATGTTGATGACAGCACACCTGCCAGTCGCAGCGACCGCCTCGCGCCCACGACGTAGAGCAGCGGCAATCTCTTCTGGACGGTGGACCTCTTCGCCATACCCGCCCAACATCTCTGCAAATTTACCATATGACAAGTCACTTAATAAAGTGCCCGTGCCATTTTTATCGCCATATCGGACCATTTGCGAGTATCTGATCATATTCATGGCGGAATTGTTGCCCACAACCGCCAGAAACGGCACCTTGAAACGGTTTGCCGTCTCCAGATCGAAAGCCGTCATTGAAAAAGCCCCATCCCCGTAATAACAGACAATCTCCTTGTCCGGGTTTGCCAGCTTTGACGCAATCGCGAACCCTGTACCAACACCCAGACAGCCAAACGGTCCGGGATCCATCCATTGACCGGGATTGCGAGGATGAACGCCTAATGCTGAAATCGACACCACATCACCGCCGTCCCCGATATAAACCGTATCCTCTCCAATAAACTGATCCAGCTCATACGCCACGCGGTAAGGATTAATCGGCACACTATCAGACAAAAACAAAGGTTTCAGCTCTGCCAATACCTGATTTTCTGCATCACGGAGCCGCCTGCGCCAAGCCTGCCGCTGAGCATGGGCACCCTGATGAACCCTGCCGGAAGATGCTGTCACAACCGCCGCAAAAACCGCGCCATGATGCCCCAGCAACCCCAGCTCAATATCATGGTTCTTGCCGATGGACGCATAATTCTGGTCAATATGCACAACCTTCGCTTCAGGATTCAGCATCCGGCCAAACCCCAACCTGAAATCCAAGGGCGCCCCGGCTATCAGCACCAAATCCGCCTGGGAAAACGCCAAGGCCCGCGTCCGGTCAAACAGCAACGGATCCTCAGGACGAAAAATCCCCCGTGCCGAACCGTTGACATAAACAGGCATATCAAACCGCCTTGCCAGTTCGCGTGCTTCGACATGGCTGCGGCTGTCCCAGACACGACTACCGAACAGCACCACCGGCCTTTCCGCCTGCACCAACAGATCAGCCAGCCTCTCAATACTGGCAACATCCGGCATAATCTGGTTTGCGGCACGATACCTGCCCGCAGCCGGAATACGGCATTGGCGGACATCGACTGCTGCATCCAACAAATCACGGGGAATTTCAAGCAACACCGGTCCCTGGACAGGACCATTCGCTTCGCGGCATGCCATCGACACCATATCGGCGATACGCTCAGTCGTCCGAACACTGGCTGCCCATTTGGTGACAGGCGCCATCAGCCTGACATGATCGAACTCCTGCAAAGTCCCCTGAAGATACTGGGTCGTCGCCCCCTGTCCGCTGATATGCAGCAGCGGTGTCTCCGCCCGCAATGCCGCCGCCAACCCTGTCATCGCATTGCAGCACCCCGGGCCGGATGTCGTCACTAGACAACCAGTCTTTCCCGTCTGACGGGCATACCCGTCAGCGGCATGCGCCGCCACCTGCTCATGACGGAAGTCGACAATCCGGATACCCTCATGGACACAGCTCGCATAAATATCCACGATATTGCCGCCTGACAAGGTGAAAATCGTATCAATCCCCTCGTTCTTCAGCGCCTTAGCAACCAGCCGTCCGCCAGAAACCAGGTTGCCGTCACCATCAGCAAGCCGCTCAGCATCTTTCGTCATACGCACCGCCATCCATCAAAAGCATTATACAAAGTCTTTACAGTAGGAAAAATCTACCATAGATCTTCCTTTTCTGTAACCTCATGGATAAAGACTGTTTCTATCATTCAATCGATAGCATGATTGAATTTGATAGTATCTGCTAAAATCGCAATAGCAAGACAGCCCTCTTATCCGCCTAGCAAACCCACCATGTCCAGCCTGCCAATCAACTTCATCACCAACTGCGGACAAGGGTTTAAGATAGCCTCA
>CAVERB010000029.1:0-23083 GCA_963618105.1 Oxalobacter sp.
GATACCGAGGAAAAGCTGCACTACCCGGTTAGGGTATTTTTCTTGTGTAGCCATATCTACTCTCCTATTTGTGTTTTTTAGACACATTCATCATCTACGGATGTAATCCCCGTTTTATTTAATGATGACGAAACTTGCTACATGGTAAAAAGAACAAAGACTTGCCCTTTTCACCTGATTGCTAGGCTATTTTGCGAGAACTCTTTCTTTGTGACCATGACCAAAGTCAAGATTCCCTATTTATCTCCCATATTTATCCTGTTTTTTCGGGATTCTGATAGCATCTTCAACGCAACTCACTGCAAGAAATTCGCTTCCAATCTGCTGGGATTTTCACGGTTTCCGTTTCAGCATTCTTTCCAATGTTCGGGTCCTGGCAAGTATCCTGCGATGTTTTCCTTTGCCGATCATTCCCTGTTCATCTCTTGCGGAAACATCGAACACGGCTTCTTTCCCATTAAACGCCACCAGTTCCGCCCTGACTGTCACTGTCATACCGACTGGTGTCATTGCATCATGTACCAGTTCAATACCGGTTCCAACGGATTCCCAACCATCAGGAACATGGGCATCAATGATTTTCTGGGCAATTCCTTCCATCAATACCACCAAGGCAGGTGTTGCCAGTACAGGACTCCTGCCGCTTCCCATTGACTGCGCTGTCTGCGTTCCGGTAACCGTTATCCTGGTTTCCGCAGTCATCCCGATTTCCAGGACAGGTTTCTCTTTTTGCATAGAAGTCTCCAACCTACTGAAAGACAAAGAAAAGGAGAAATGGCAACTGCCGCGCTGTATTTTCCGCTTGCCGAAAAGCAGGTTATTTGACAGGCGGCATTACTGCTGTTCTCAGCAGGTTTGTGGTACCGCAGGAACCAAACGGCATACCACCGACAATCGTCAGGCTATCTCCTGGTTCAGCAAACCCTTCCTCATAAGCTGTCCGGCAGGCAGCTGCGACCATGTCATTCACATCATGGATGCTATGGTCAAGCAATGTCGAATGGATTCCCCAGGCAAGCGCCAGTCTTCTGGCTGTCTGTAGATAAGGGGTAATGCTGAGAATCGGTGCATCAGGCCTGCCACGAGCTGTCCGCAGGCTGGTAGAACCGGTTTCCGTATAGGTGACATTGACAGCCGCCTTAATCCCTTGCGATACAGAACGCATGGCAAGGCAGATGGCATCACTGTCAATCTCTTGCCTGATTTCCTGCTGAGCATTGATCATTTGACTGTAAAGCGGATCGCTCTCGACTTCAACGATGATACGATTCATCATGGAAACCGCCTGTACCGGATAGGCTCCGCTTGCTGATTCCGCAGACAGCATTACCGCATCCGCGCCTTCATAGATAGCCGTCGCCACATCGGAAGCCTCTGCGCGGGTCGGGGTCGGTGATCCAATCATGGATTCAAGCATTTGAGTTGCGACAATGGTCGGTTTGCCATGCTGGCGGCAGCTCCGGATGATACGAATCTGAGACCCCGGTACTTTTTCCGGTGGAAGCTCAACCCCAAGATCGCCTCGGGCAACCATGACGGCATCGGAATCCCTGACAATGGCTTCGAGATGGTCCATGGCTGACGGTTTTTCAAGCTTGGTCATCAGGAGCGCCCTGCCTGCGATAATCCTACGGGCCTCAACAAGATCTTCTGGACGCTGGACAAATGAGAGCGCCACCCAGTCTACGCCAAGAGACAAGGCAAATTCAAGATCCCGGCGGTCCTTTTCAGTCAGGATAGGGATAGGAAGAATGACATCAGGGACATTCAGTCCTTTCCGATTGGACAGCACGCCTCCTGTCATCACACGGGTACGAATCTCTTCATTCGTACTTTTGATGACCTGCATCCGGATCTTGCCATCATCCAGTGAAATGCCATGCCCTGGTTCCATGACACCGAAAAGCTCTGGATGCGGCAGACAGACCCTGCCAATATCACCGGGCGTTGAGTTCCGGTCAAAGACAAATTCACTGCCAGCCGATACCTGCACCTTGTCTTCGCAAAAGGTACCGATACGGAGTTTTGGTCCCTGCAGGTCAGCAAGGATAGCAATGGGTCGTCCAACCAGTCTTTCGACTTCCCGGACTGTTTCATGACGTTTCCGGTGGCCTTCCTGGGTGCCATGACTGAAATTAAAGCGAAAAACATCCACGCCAGCCTCGAACAAAGCCAGAATCATTTCCTTGCTTGAACTGGCAGGTCCCAGTGTTGCTACAATTTTCGCCTTACGCTGACGCCGCATGGTCTTCTCCCAGATCACAGGATCAGGATAGCCCGGAAGTCGTTGACATTGGTCCGGGTCGGTGTTGTGACAATCAGGTCATCCAACGCATCAAAAAAGCCATAACCATCATTGTTTTCAAGCATCTTCAATGGACGCAGTCCCTTGGCTTCTGCCCGTGCGATGGAATCTGGGATATAGACGGCACCGGCATTGTCTTCAGAGCCGTCAATGCCATCGGTATCACATGCAACCGCATAAATCTTTTCAGCGCCGTTCAGGGAAATTGCCAGGCTGAGCAGAAATTCCGCATTCCTGCCGCCACGTCCGTTGCCACGAACCGTGACCGTTGTTTCCCCTCCCGAAAGGATGACACAGGGTTTGGCGAAAGGTTGCCCTTTTCCAGCAACCTGTAATGCTATGGCCGCATGCATTTTGGCAATGTCACGGGATTCCCCTTCAATGCAGTCTGACAGGATATATGGCGTAATCCCCCTGGAACGGGCCAATGCTGCAGCAGCTTCCAAAGCATCCTGGGCAGTCGCAATGACATGGCTTTCATTGGCTGCAAAGATTGGATTGTCCGGCTTGACCGATTCACCCTTGCCGCTCTCCAGATACTGGATGATATGGTCTGGCACGTCAATCTGGTATTTTTTCATAATGGCCAGCGCATCTGCACAGGTGGTCGGGTCCGGCAAAGTTGGTCCGCTGGCAATGATGGCTGGATCATCCCCGGGAATATCCGAAATCAGGAGAGTGACAACTTTCGCTGGTGCACAAGCAAGTGCCAGACGCCCCCCTTTGATACTGGAAAGGTGTTTACGGACACAATTCATTTCAGCAATGTTTGCCCCGCTTCTCAGCAGCTGCCGGTTGATGGACTGCTTTTCTTCCAGGGTGATACCATCACCCGGCAAAGCCAGCAATGCCGATCCGCCCCCTGAAATCAGGCAAAGGACCAGGTCTTTTTCCGTCAACCCTTGCACCATTTCCATGATACGTCCTGCTGCTGCGCGGCCAGCGGCATCCGGTACAGGATGCGATGCCTCGACAACCTCAATGCGTTTACAGGGCATGCCGTGGTCATAACGGGTAACAACCAAGCCGCTGAGTTCTCCTCCCCAATGGTCTTCAACGGCTTTTGCCATCGCTGCAGCGCCTTTCCCGGCACCAATGACAATTGTCCTGCCGCCTGTTACAGGCTCTGGCAGATATTGTGGCAGACATTTGCCTGCACTGACGGCTGATACGGCACTGGTGAACAGGTCTTTCAGCAACTGTTTTGGATTATCAACTGACATATAAGCATCCTGAATGAAAAAAGCCACCAAACGCCTGCAGAACCCCGGTTCATGGAACCGTTCCACACGCCATCTGATGGCTTCTGTATGACTGGCATCAGGTCAGGCCCTGCAAACGCACTGCCCGACCTTCATAACCGACTTAAAGATCAAGCCTTAGCAATTTCGTGGTCGGCCATCATTTCCAGTGCACGGCACATTGCGGAGTGGTCACTGCCGCTCAGGCCATGAGCAGCACAGGAATTGAACAGTTCCTGTGCCGTTGCGGTATTAGGCAGGCTGATACCCAAGGATTTCGCGCCCTGCAATGCCAGGTTCAGGTCTTTCTGATGCAGGTTGATACGGAAACCCGGATTGAAAGTGCGCTTAACCATACGTTCGCCATGAACTTCCAGGATACGGGAAGAAGCAAAACCACCCATCAGGGCCTGACGAACCTTGGCTGGGTCTGCGCCTGCCTTGGATGCGAACAGCAATGCCTCAGAAACCGCTTCGATGGTCAAGGCAACGATAATCTGGTTGGCAACCTTACAGGTCTGGCCAGCGCCATTGTCACCAACCAGGGTGATATTCTTGCCCATCAGCTGGAACAGTGGCTTGACCTTGTTGAAGGTTGCTTCCTTGCCGCCAATCATGAAAGACAGGGAACCTTCGTAGGCACCAACCTGACCGCCGGAAACCGGTGCATCCAGATATTCGCATCCCAGGTCATTGATCTTCTTAGCGAATTCTTTGGTGCCGATTGGGGAGATGGAGCTCATATCGACAACAATCTTGCCGGAAGACAATCCTTCTGCAACACCACCAGCCCCAAACAGAACAGCTTCAACATCTGGCGTATCAGGAACCATGATGAAGACGATATCGGATTTCTGTGCAACTTCCTTACCGTTTGCACATTGGATAGCACCACCCTTAGCCAGTTCTTCAGGAATATCTTTCCTGTCATTGACATACAGTGTATTGCCTGCTTTCTGCAGGTTGAGTGCCATCGGGGTACCCATGATACCCAAGCCGATAAAACCAAGATTTGCCATTGTTTGTTTCTCCAAATAGATTTTTCAAAATGTCCGATAATTATTCAACGTCGTATTCTTTCAGCCATTTCAGACCTTCAACCGTCGTGGTTGCTGGACGGTACTCGCAGCCAATATAGCCATCGTAGCCAATTTCATCCAGGAACTTGAACAGGAAATGGTAGTTGATTTCACCAGTCCCTGGCTCATGGCGGTTTGGCAGGTCTGCCAGCTGCATATGCTTGATCAATGGCAGGTTTGCTTTGATGGTATTTGCCAGCTCTCCTTCCATACGCTGCATATGATAGATGTCATACTGGATGAACAGGTTATCAGAACCGACTTCCTTGATGATATCAACTGCCTGCTGAGTCCTGTTCAGGTAAGCATTTTTCATATCAATGGTATTGACGGGCTCCGTGACAAGACGAATACCTTCTGCTTTCAGAGCAGCTGCCGCAAATTTCAGGTTGGAGACGAAAGTCGCACGCTGTTTTTCTTCAGACAAACCTGGCAGGGTTGGACCAGACAGGGCATTGACCTGGGGAACGCCCAAGGCTTTTGCGTACTGGATTGCCTTGCCAACACCATCCTGAAATTCACCAACACGGTCTGGGTGGGAAGCAATGCCACGGTCACCGGCAGCCCAGTTGCCGGAAGGCAGGTTATGCAGGACCAGTTTCAGGTTGTTTTTCTGCAATCTTTCACCGATTTCCTCAATGGTGTTGTCATAGGGAAAAAGGAACTCGACTGCCTTGAAACCTGCCTTGGCAGCAGCTTCGAAACGATCCAGGAAAGGTACTTCATTGAAGAGCATGGACAGGTTAGCGGCGACTTTTGCCATTTGTTTTTCTCCTTGTAACTATAAAATTATTGCTTATTCTGCGATATCCAGGGCTGTTCCCCATTCATTGATCTTGTCGAGATTGCCACCCATTGGAACATTGGTGACACGTTCCATGATGCATTCAACAACAACAGGAACTTTAAACTCTTTCATCAATTCACGGGCTTTGGTCAGTGCAGGAATGATTTCATCCGGCCTATGACAGCGAATTGCCTTACAGCCCATCCCCTCTGCAATCTTGACGAAATCCATGCCATATTCACCGATCTCTGGGGAATTGATGTTGTCATAGGACAGCTGTACGCAGTAATCCAGGTTGTTGAAACCCAGCTGCCCCTGCCGGATCAGTCCCAAATAGGCATTGTTGACAACAACGTGGATGTAAGGCAGCTTGAACTGGGCACCAACTGCCAGTTCTTCAATATGGAACATGAAGTCGAAATCGCCAGAAATTGCACAGATGTCTGCCTCAGGCAATGCGGAACGGACACCCAAGGTCGCAGGGATGGTCCAGCCCAGAGGACCTGCCTGACCACAGTCGATCCAACCGCGTGGCTGGTAAACTTTCAGGCTCTGTACCGCTGAAATCTGGGACAGTCCAATCGAGCAGACATAGTGAACATCCCGTCCAAAGAAGTTGTTCATTTCATGCCATACCCGCTGGTACTTCATGGGGACTTCATCCCAATCGGTCTTGCGCAGCATCGTGCGTTTACGTTTCAGGCAGTCTGCCGCCCAGGCAGAACGGTCTTTGAGTCTGCCTGCCGCCTTCCATTCCTTGGCTAGCGCGACGAGCTGTTCCAGTGCGGCTTTCGCATCGGAAACAACACCGTAATCAGGCGGGAAGACTTTACCGATTTGGGTTGGTTCGATATCAATATGGACGAACTTACGGCCATTCCGGTAAGTCGCTAATCCGCCCGTGTGACGATTTGCCCAGCGATTGCCAATACCCAGTACGAAGTCAGATTGCAGGAAAGAGGCATTTGCATAACGATGATGCGTCTGGATACCAACCATGCCTGCATTCAGATCATGATCATCAGGAATGGAACCCCAACCCATCATGGTGGGAACAACTGGCGTACCCAGGATTTCTGCCAATTCGACGAGCAGAGGAGAAGCATCCGCCAATATGACACCGCCACCAGAGATGATTATTGGTTTCTCGGCGTTGTTCAGCATCGTCAGCACTTTTTCAATCTGTGCTGGGGTTGCGCTCGGTTTATCAACTGCCAGAGGGGCATAAGTATCTGGATCAAATTCGATTTCACCCATCTGAACGTCCATTGGCAGGTCGATCAGGCAAGGCCCAGGACGACCAGTACGCATCAGGTAAAATGCTTTCTGAAGCACCCAAGGCACCAGATCCGGTTCACGGACAGTGACCGCCATTTTGGTGACAGGACGTGCGATATTTTCGATATCAACAGCCTGGAAATCCTCTTTATACAGGACGGAACGGGGTACCTGACCAGTGATCGCCAAAATAGGAATGGAGTCCGCAATGGCAGAATACAGGCTGGTGACCATATCAGTTGCAGCAGGACCGGAAGTACAGATACCGACACCGATATTACCCTGTTTAGCACGGGAATAACCTTCTGCCATGTGACCAATCGCATTGCCATGACGCGCCAGAACATGCTTCATGGTGCCATGTTTTTTCAAGCCCGCATATACTGGATTGATCCCTGCACCAGGAACCCCGAACACCTGGGTAACACCTTCTTTTTCAAGTACATAGACAGCCGCTTCGGCCGCGGTCATTTTTGCCATGAAGCACCTCCTGAGTGAGACAGTTCAGATTTATCGTATAAGCTTGCATTATAGATGATTTTGCCATCCTGCAAGATACCGGAGACATGAAAAAAAATATGCCTGCCGTCTATCCGCAGCATGCCCTGCCAAGGTTTCATCCTGTTTACGGTGGGCAGTCCATCTGTCTGGCAAGAACAGAAGCGATCCTATTCCGGACCCTCTAAAATACCCAGCCAGTCAACAATGCATTGAACAATGCAGTATATTAACATCAAGCAGTCAGCATCCGCTGAAACATCCGGCTTTTTTTCTGCGGTTATTGACCCATAGCAAGACCATCAGTCGGTTCTGTCCGGTTCCGGTTACATACCGGCAAAAAAATACCCTCCGGTCTTGATCACAGGAGAGTATCTGTATTTTTTTGCAAAAGGCTGTTGGCTGTCTTTACAGGCTGTCGCCGAAATCTTCGCGGAATTTTGCGACCAGTTTCTGAGGCCAGTCGGAGGTCGGTGCCAGACGACCGACAAAGAAACGCAGGACAGGAGGTTCTTCAACAAACTTGAGCCCACCGACCAGGTTACGGTTCTTCCATAGCCATTCAATACGGTCTTCCAGGTATTTTGTCTGGGACAGGGTAAATACCCGACGCGGGAACGCCAGACGCAGCAGTTCGACTTCTGCCGGTACTTCGGTGCCATCTGGTTCACGTTCCATTGAAACAGTCCCGCGTTCCATACCGCGGACACCGCCAGCAATGTACATCGCTGCTGTCAATGCCCCTGCCGGGTATTCATGGGAAGACAGATGGGGCAGGAAACCACGGGCATCCAAATGAGCCCCCAAACCACCTGGCGGCGTGATGACTGGAATGCCTTTCGCATCCAGCCGTTCCACCAGGTATTTAATGAATTCAGGGGAATGGCGGATCATATTGAAATCGGTTGCTTCACGCAGACCGACTGCCATTGCTTCAATTTCGCGGACAGACATACCGCCATATGTCAGGAACCCCTCGAACAACGGCACCAGGTCACGCATCTTCAGATACAGTTCCTTGTTGTTGGTTGCGATACCACCGCCACGGGAACAGCAGATCTTGCGGGCTGAGAAATAGACGATATCCGCCAGGTCGCACAGGGTACGCAGGATTTCTGCTGGATCCTTGTCCTTGAATTCTTCTTCACGGATCTTGTTGAAATACATGTTTTCGCAGACCAGGGAAATATCCAAGACCAGTGGGATACCGTATTTATCACAGACCTTACGGACTCCACGCATGTTGGCAATGGAGAACGGCTGACCGCCAATCAGGTTGGTACCAGCTTCCATGCGGACAAATGGGATTTTTTTCACACCGTTTGCCTCAATGCAGGCAACCAGCTTTTCGATGTTCATGTTGCCCTTGAACGGATGGTCGGATTTGACCTGACCCGCAACATCGTAGAAAAATTCCTCAACACGGCCTCCTGCATACATGATCAATGCCTTGGTTGTCGTGAAATGGAAGTTCATCGGAACAATCGAACCTTCGGTCACGAAAGCCTTTGCCAGGATATGTTCAGCGGCACGTCCCTGATGGGCTGGCAGGAAATATTTCGTACCCAGGACTTCTTCAACAGCGGCTTTCAGGCGGTTGAACGATTCAGAACCTGCATAGGCATCATCGGCAATCATCATGGAAGCAAGCTGCTGGTCAGACATGGCATTGGTGCCGCTGTCGGTCAGCATATCCATGAAAATATCCCGGTTGTTCAGCAGGAAAGAATTGTAGCCAGCTTCTTCAATGGCTTTCAGACGTTCTTCAACTGGGAGCAGATTCAGTTTCTGAACGATACGCACCTTGTGCATTTCGAGAGGAATGAATTCCCCACTGGAAATCTTGATTTGGTTGGACATAGGAATCCCGATTATTTTGATTGGTTGAACTGGGTACTCCCCCATACAGACAGGGGTTCGGTTAATAAAACTGGTCCAATCTTCTGGCAGAAGACTGGACAGCTTCAGGATTTTACACCCAACTTGATGGTTTTCCGCATTGAATCAAGTCAAAGTCTGCCGTTTTTCAAGAACCTGAACCAAGAAAATGCCTAGAAAGCCATTGCAATGACTAAAGAAACTGTTGGAAGAAACCCTAAGAAGGAAAAGAAAGATGGTCGGGGTGAGAGGATTTGAACCTCCGGCCTCTACGTCCCGAACGTAGCGCTCTACCAGGCTAAGCTACACCCCGCATCGGCGGGGCAGGTCAGTAATCCCGCTCCACTGAAAACGAACATAATTCTATCAAAGATTGGCGATACTGGCTATCCGGCAATCCCCTGATGGCTTCAATGGCTGCTTCTACTTCCTGTTTTGCCATCTGATAAGTGTAATCCAATGCCCCGCTTTTGCGGACGGCACTGAATACCGTGTCAAAACAGGTTTCATCTCCTTCTTCAATACTCCGGCGAATAGCTGTTTTCTCCGCTTCTTTGCCGTTTTCCATCAACCAGATCAGCGGCAAGGTCATTTTCCCTTCTTTCAGATCGTTACCTGCCCGTTTGCCCATGGTCTCGGCATCGCTCGCATAATCAAGCAGGTCATCAACCAGCTGGAAAGCATTGCCAAGGGCACATCCAAAGGCAATGGCTGATGCAACATCCTTTCTGGAAGCCCCTGCAACCATTGCACCCAATTCACAGGCAGCTTCAAAGAGTTTGGCGGTTTTCGCATAGATGACACGACGGTAGCCGGTTTCATCAAGATCCACACTCCGGGCATTCATCAGTTGCATGACCTCGCCTTCTGCGATGAGATTGGTTGCATCTGCAAGTACCTGCTGGACCGGCATACTGTTGACTGACACCATCATCTGGAAAGCCCGTGTGTAGAGGAAATCTCCGACAAGAACCGAGGCAGCATTGCCAAACAGGGTATTGGCGCTGGGACGCCCTCGGCGAAGTCCCGCTTCATCGACAACATCATCATGCAGCAAGGTAGCAGTATGAATGAATTCGACAACCGCCGCAAGCGTCTGATGCTGCCTGCCTTGATAGCCGAAAGCCTTTGCCATCAATAGCAGCAGAATTGGACGAATACGCTTACCGCCTGCATTGATAATGTAGTCCGCGATCCGTCCAATCAATACGATATCCGAGCGCATCTGCTCACGGATAACCGTATTGACTGCATCAAGGTCAGTCATGACGGATGCCAGGAATCGGTTGGGATCATTCTTCATCGGTTGTTGTCTTCCGCTCTATCAGCCACCATTGGGCTTCCTGATTATAGATGCTGATGACGGAAAGGAAAACAGGCATTTGTTACCAGAAGAGGATAGAAGCCCTTAGAAACCAAAGCTGCACACCGGCTATTGGCTTTTCCGGACAACGCCTGCCGATGAATCCACTGATTTTGTCAGGAAGACATTGCCTCCAACTGTCACACCATCACCGATAACGGTATCTCCACCAAGGATGGATGTCCCTGAATAGATGGTGACATTATCTTTGATGGAAGGATGCCGTTTGGTGTGTTTGAGACCGCCATGTGTCACTTTCGCACCTAAAGTCACTCCCTGATAGATCTTGACACGTTTGCCAATGACTGTGGGTTCCCCGATGACAACGCCTGTTCCATGGTCGATAAAGAATTCCCCGCCAATCTCCGCACCAGGGTGGATGTCAATGCCTGTCACCGCATGTGCGTATTCCGTCAACATACGTGGAATCAACGGAACTTTCAGTTTATGGAATTCATGTGCGATCCGATAGACAGTGATTGCAAAGAACCCCGGATAGCAAAGGACAATCTCTTCAATATTGAAAGCTGCCGGATCATTTTCATAGGCAGCCTGGGCATCTGTCATCAACTCAAGGCGGATGAAAGGAATTCGATCCAAGAATTGTGCCGTCAGCTGGTTGGCTTCAGACAACAGGTTTTTCCACGAGCGGTGTTCATTTTCCGGCAAAAACTGAAGGGCATAACGGAGCTGTGTACTGATGGTGACAAACAGCTTTTCTGCAAACAGGTCAAAAAGCCCCGGCTCACGGCTTGATGTCCAGAGCTGCTGTGGAAAAAGCAGTTGACGGATCTGCTTGACGATGGCAATCAACGCATCATGCTCTGGTCTGACAACATGGTTCCATAAACCGTTTGAGGTTACTGACGAAAAATCCATCTTCAAGGCTGAAAGCGCCTGCTGTTTCTGCAACCCTGTTTCATCCATATCCATTCCCCTTGAGAAAGACAGCGGTGGACTGGTCCTTTCAAACTAAACCAGTCCCTCTTTCCATCAACGCAGCTTGCGTATCACCTTGACTAGGTACTCGATTTCCCCCCGGCGTGTTATAGAAAGCCAATGACGGCCGTACCGTTGCCTCAAGTCCATAATGACGTAGGATCGGCTGGGCACAGTGATGTCCTGCCCGTACCGCAATCCCATGCTGGCTGAGATGTTGGCCAATTTCAGGCACTTCATGACCCTCCAGCACAAAGGAAAGCACGCTTGTCTTTTCTTTCGCGTGCCCAATCAGATGCAGTCCAGGAATCCGTTCCAATTCCTTGATGGCATACTGCAATAGGTCATGTTCATACCGGTTGATGTTCTGGATACCGATACGGTTGACATAATCCAATGCAGCTCCAAGTCCGACTGCGTCAGCGATATTGCCTGTCCCTGCCTCAAATTTTGCGGGAGTTGGCTGGTAAAGCGTGCGTTCAAAAGTGACATCGGCAATCATATTGCCCCCGCCTTGGTAAGGCTGTGCTTCTTCCAAGGCATCTGCCTTGCCATAAACAGCTCCGATGCCTGTCGGGCCAAATATCTTATGTCCCGAGAAGGCAAAGAAATCAACATCCAATGCCTGTACATCCACTGGAATATGCGATGCAGACTGAGCACCATCAATCAGGATACGGACACCATGCTGATGAGCAATCTGCGCCAACTCAGCTACCGGGGTGATCGTTCCCAAGGCATTGGAAACATGGGCAACCGACACAAACCGGGTACGGGAACTGAAGAGTTTTCTGTATTCGGAAAGAATCAGCTGTCCACTCTCATCTACTGGAACTACTTTGATGACCGCACCAGTCTCAGCAGCAATCTGCTGCCATGGCACGATATTGGCATGATGCTCCAGTAAAGACAGAATGATCTCATCTCTAGGTTTCAGTTTGGAACGGACATAACTCTGGGCAACCAGATTGATGCCTTCTGTCGTCCCGCGCACAAAAACGATGTTTGATGACGATGGCGCATGCACGAAGTCTGCAATTTTTTGCCTTGCTTCCTCGTAAGCATCTGTTGAACGGGCTGCCAGTTCATGCGCACCCCGATGGACATTGGAGTTTTCATGCAGGTAATAATGGCTGATACGGTCTATGACGGCTTTTGGACGCTGGGTTGTCGCCGAGTTGTCCAGCCAGACCAGCTTCTGTCCGCCATTGACTTTCTCACCCAAAATTGGGAAGTCTGCCCGTACTTTCTGAATATCAAAGGGAGCAGTTACTGGGGAGTCCCCTGTCACAGACTGTGCAATCTGGAATGCCGGGGAAACGGTTCCTCCAGAAACCGACTGGATAACAGGTCTGTATCCAGATGGATTCCCATATCCGGCAGAGTCGGTCAATTGCCCTTCTTTATCCTGATAAATCTGTGAGAGACTTGCCGCACGGATACTCTCCTGTGCCAATTCATCAATGACCTGCTGATACTGTGAATAATCGGCAGGGAACCCTGTCTGGAAAACATCCTTTCCTTCATTGAAGATGGTTTCTGCACCACCTGCTGTCAGGTTAATCTGCCCCAGCCCCTGCAGCCGCTTGGTACAACGTTGAACATTGAACTCAGGAAAATAATCCTGCGCCTGCCTGGCGATTTCCTGCAACAGGACATCATCAGCATCAGAAAACTCGGAAACGGTACTTTGATTATTAATAGTCATAATAGTTGCCTACATCAACGTCTTCCAGGACAGCAATCGCATCATCGGCAAGGATGGCAGCAGAGCAATAGACGGACAGCAGGTAAGAAGCAATGCCTTTATCATTGATGCCCCTGAACTTGACGGAAAGACCGCGACCCTGTTCATTCGGCAGATTGTTCTGATAAAGACCGATGACTCCCCGTTTGTCTTCACCAGTACGGATCAACAAGACATTGGTCTTGCCAGCTTTCCCTTTCGGATCACGGACACCATCCACAAACAGCTTATTGGTCGGCACAATTGGAATACCGCGCCATGTCAAGAAATTGGATCCAAACAGATTGACTGTCGGCGGCGGGACCCCACGGCGGGTGCATTCACGCCCGAAAGCGGCAACAGCTCTTGGATGCGCCAAGAAGAAAGAAGGTTCTTTCCAGACCTTGGAAATCAATTCATCGAAATCATCCGGTGTCGGAAATCCTGTCCGGGACTGTACCTTCTGGGATTCCGCAATATTGTTCAACAACCCATAATCACTGTTATTGATCAACTGCCCTTCCTGGCGCTCACGCACACTTTCAATCGCCAGACGGAGTTGTTCTTTGATCTGGTTGAAAGGCTGGCTGTAAACATCGGATATCCGGGTATCAATATTGATGATGGTGGAAATTGAGTTCAACCGGTATTCGCGTGGATTTTCCTCATAATTGATGAAAGTCTGTGGAATATCTGCTGTCTTACGGAACTGACTGCACAAAATTTCCAATGGCGCATTATCATCCACAACCTTGTTCAGCCTGAAAATCCCTGAATCCAAGCCTTTCCAATCCAGCAAGCGGGTCAGCCAACGGGGAGAAATCGCCTGATATTGTGCGGTTGTCTTGGCAACATCCGCCAACTGATAGGCGGCCTTTTCTCCAAGAGCGTTTAATACATTTTCATCTGCCATTTTGTCTTTTCCTTACACTTGATAGGTTTAAAAAACGGTTTTCCGTCAACATCTCAATGCCTGTGACGGTTTTCAATAAACCGGAATGGATGGATCAACATCCCTCGCCCACCCATTGATGCCTCCTTTGAGACTGATCAGCCTGCCCTCATAGCCGGACCGGATAAGTTCTTCAATGATGTACAGGCTTTTCTGCCCAACCTTGCAGATAAAGACAGCATCAACCTCTTTATCCAGCTCATCTTTCCTCCTCAGTACCTGTCCGAAAGGCATGGTTTTCGCCCCTTCCAGTTTGGCAATTGCCCTTTCATGGACTTCACGGATATCAATCAGCTGCACTGGTTCACCATCGTCCAGCCGACGTTTCAATTCCTTGGGTTCAATCTCATCAATATGGATTTCCTGGTGCTTTTTCAGTCCGCAGAATTCCTCATAATCAATCAGCTTTCTGATAGTCGGATGCTTGCCGCAAACAGGGCAGGAAGGATCCTTTTTCAGCGCATATTCTCGGAAACGCATATTCCAGCCATCTAGGGACAGCAGACGCCCAATCAAAGGCTCCGCACCTCCGATAATCAGTTTGATGACTTCGGTTGCCTGGATTGTGCCGATAATCCCCGGCAATGCGCCAAAGACACCCGCTTCACCACAGGAAGGCACCAACCCTGGCGGCGGCGGTTCGGGATAAAGGCATCGGTAACATGGTCCATGTTTGGCATAAAAGACACTCGCTAGCCCCTCAAACTGGAAAACCGAGCCATACACTTCCGGTTTTCCCAACATCACACAAGCATCATTGATCAGGTACCGGGTCTGGAAATTGTCTGTCCCATCCACAATGACATCGTAATCAGCGAAAATCTCTAGCGCATTCTCACTGGTCAGCCCGATGTTATAGGCAATGACTTCCGCCTTTGGATTGATGGAACGGATCCTGTCTTTCGCCGAGGCCACCTTTGGACGTCCGACATCCCGTACCGTATGGATGATCTGACGCTGAAGGTTGGATGCTTCAACCTCATCAAAATCGACGATACCCAAAGTACCAACCCCTGCTGCCGCCAGGTACAGGGCAACCGGTGATCCCAAAGCCCCACTACCAATCAGCAGGACTTTTGCCTTTTTCAGTTTTTTCTGCCCTTCAACGCCGACCTGCGGAAGGATCAGATGACGGCTGTAACGCTGGATATCCGCATCGGTCAATTCAGGCAGATTGGCATCAGGAATCACACTGTCTGAAAAAATACCGGGCCTTTCACCATTCATCTGCGCCTCCTGCAATTGCAGGGATCAGCGAAATCTTGTCATCTTCCTTCAGGACAGTCTTGATACCATCCCGATCCTTGATGTTTTCCTCACCGATGAAAACATTGATGAACCGTTTCAACTGTCCATCTGAGGCAAAGATATAATCGCTGATAGCAGGATACTGGACCGTCAGTTGACGGATTGCCTCTTCCACTGTCGCAACGTTACCCACATCAATCTCCGACTTCCTTTCAGTAAAAGCCCGAAGGGCTGTCGGGATAAAAACAGTCACTGACATGTTTATTCCTTTATGGTTAATATTTCTGGTTCAAACTGAAAATCCCGGTTCAATTCCCACGAATTGAATGTTCCTGCCCTGCCTTTTTCCACAGCAACAATGATGTAGGAATAAAACAGGAAGGCATGGGAACGGTCATACTCACTCGGTATTGACGGATGATCTGGATGTGAATGGTAGAAACCAATGACATCAAGCTGCTTTGAGGCTGCTACCTTTTCCGCTTTCAGCAGATCCTCTGGACGAATCTCAAACCGGTGATACTGTTCTTCATTCTCACGGGAGTTATCAACCGGCAGCAGCACTTTCAACACTTTGGCACCATCGGGAAGCACATCCCCCAACAGGATTCCGCAACATTCATTGGGATAGGTTTCCTCGCCATGCGCATCAATGACGTGTTTCTGTTCTTCTGTCATCACAATCATTGCCCAACCTCCCATAAGTCTCCAGACAGATAGCGGAACCCGTTGTCACACAAGACTGTTGCCACAACAGCACCTTTGCTCAAAGTTCCTGCAACCTTCTGTGCCCCGGCAACATTCGCACCACTGCTAATACCGATGAAAATGCCTTCTTTCTCAGCAAGTTCTCTGGCTGTCAGATAAGCCTCTTCAGTGCTGACCTCAACCACATCATCCAGAATGGCAGGCTCATAGATACCGGGATGGATGGTGCTTGCCATATGTTTTGTCCCCTCAATGCCATGCATCGGTGAATCAGGCTGGACAGCAATGACCTTGATTCCGGGGTTTTCCTGTTTAAGTCTCTTTGCAACACCCATCAAGGTTCCGGATGTCCCGGTCCCTGCAACAAAATGTGTAACCCTGCCTTTTGTCTGCTCGAAAATTTCCTTTCCTGTTCCGTTGAAATGGGCTTTCCAGTTGGCAGGATTGTTGTATTGATCCGGATAGAAATAACGATCGGGATCCTTCTGGTATTCAGCCAATGCAGCAAGGTATGCCCCGTCTGACCCTTCCAATGGATCCGTCTCCACAATCTCTGCTCCGTACACATGCATAATCTGCTTACGTTCTCCACTGGCATTCGCAGGCAGAAACAGCTTGACCCTGAACCCCAGGGATGCTCCCAACATGGCATAAGCAATGCCTGTATTCCCACTGGTTGCATCCAGAATGGTTTTTCCTGGGGTCAGTTTCCCGCTGGCAATCCCATCCTGGATCATGCTCGCCGCAGCACGGTCCTTGACTGACCCACTGGGATTCATGAATTCCGCCTTGGCATAAATGACCGGTCTTTCCGAAACAGCCAGTCTTTCCAATGTCAGTAACGGCGTATTCCCGATTGTCTGGATGAGTTTCATCCTTTTTCTTTCCTTTATTATTATTCCTATCGGATTGATAGGAATAATAGCATCATCTTTCCTTCAATGACAACAACTTTCATGGAAAAATCAGGAAAAATCGGTAACGGTATCCTCAAATAATCTTCAATGCCTTGATTATTCAAGGATTTTTAGGGAATCTCTTTGTTGCCTTGTTATCAGGTATTTCAGGCCAAGGAATCAGGAACGGTACTGGACCTTTGGCAAAACCTGTTCAATCGCTGCACGGATGGCTTCAGCAACAGGCTTGCTGTGACGGTACTCGTTATCACGACATTCCTGGACAATCAAATGGTCTGCACCAAGTCCAGCAAGCTGAGCCGCCATTCTCGCCGCCCGTTCCGGTGTAAAGAAGACAGGATCAAGGGTACACCGCAGTTCATGTGCCTTACCCGATGCTAACAGATCAACCAGTACTTCTTTTGCATGGTCTCCTGATATGGCACCGCCAGCCGTAATGGCATTGTATTCATCAAAAGGAGCCTTGATATCCAGACCGACCCAATCAATGAGAGGCAATACTTCCCTGAAACGCTTTGGTGAAACACCTGAAGTATGGAGAGCAACAGCAAAGCCCATGTCTCGCAGTTGGGAGACTGCTGGAACAAGATGACGCTGCACCAGCGGTTCTCCTCCGCTGAGGACAATACCTTCAAGCAACCCTTTGCGGGTCTTTAGCCATGAGAGAATATCTGCCCATTGATATTTACCAGAAGATTCTATGGGCAGAAGATGGGGATTATGGCAGTACCTGCACCGCCATGGGCATCCCTGGCAGAAGAGGACTGCCGCAAGATGCCCGGGAAAATCGATGGTGGTGAACGGGGTGATGCCACCCACGTTCAGACTTGGATTATCGGCCACAGCCGCCTACGCAGTCCAGATCAGGCAGTCTGCTTTCTACGAAATGGACACGTTCATGATGTTCACTCTGTTTGCCTGGGTTGAATTCAGAAACAGGACGATGATACCCCATGACGCGGGTCCAGACTTCGCATTTTGTTCTTTTTTCCTGTGGGAGGTCAGAAACGTTCATTTTCAATCCTTTCTTTCATTATTATTGTCGGTAATCGGTTTTCAGTGCTTATGTTCCATCTTTGCCATGAGTTCTTCATCGCAGAGTGGACAATATTCATGCTCACCTGCCAGATAGCCATGTTTCGGGCAGATGGAGAATGTCGGTGTAATGGTGATATATGGCAGACGGAAATTCGTCAAGGCAGCCTTGATAAGTTTCCGGCATGTTTCCGGAGAGGAAATCTTTTCCTGCATATACAGATGGAGCACCGTTCCCCCTGTATATTTGCATTGCAGATCGTCCTGCATTGTCAATGCCTGGAACGGATCATCGGTATAACCAACAGGCAGCTGAGACGAGTTGGTGTAATAAGGTGCCTCTGGAGTACCTGCCTGAAGGATATCCGGATATCGTTTCTTGTCTTCACGTGCAAAACGGTAAGTTGTTCCTTCCGCAGGGGTTGCTTCCAGATTATAAAGACTTCCAGTTTCTTCCTGATAGCTTCTCATGCGATCACGTAGATGGTCCAACAGGCGGATGGCAAAGGCATTGCCGTATTCCGTGGTAATGTCTTCCTTGTCATCCGTGAAGTTCCGGATCATCTCATTGATGCCATTGACACCAATAGTGGAGAAATGGTTCTTCAGACGCCCCAGATAACGCTGGGTGAACGGATACAGCCCATCATCCATCAGACGCTGGATGACCTTACGCTTGATTTCAAGGCTGTCTTTCGCCATATCAGTCAAGCGGTCAAGGCGGGCAAACAATGCTTTTTCATTTCCCTTGAAAAGATAACCAAGGCGTGCGCAATTGATGGTAACGACACCAATGGAACCCGTCTGTTCCGCTGAACCGAAAAGTCCATTGCCCCGCTTGAGCAGTTCCCTCAGGTCAAGCTGCAGACGACAGCACATGGAACGGACCATGTTCGGCTGCAGCTCAGAATTCAGGAAATTCTGGAAATAAGGCAACCCGTATTTTGCAGTCATGGCAAACAGGCGCTGCGCATTTTCAGATTCCCAAGGGAAATCATGCGTGATGTTGTAAGTCGGAATTGGGAACGTAAAGACCCGTCCCTTGCTGTCACCGGCAGACATGACTTCAATGTAAGCGCGGTTGAGCATATCCATTTCTTCCTGCAGTTCCCCATAGGTGAAAGGCATTTCCTCACCGCCAACGACAGGCACCTGTTCCCGCAGATCTTCAGGACAAACCCAGTCAAAAGTCAGGTTGGTGAATGGGGTCTGCGTTCCCCAGCGAGAAGGAACATTCAGGTTGTAGATGAACTCCTGGATCAGCTGATGGACCGTGTCATAGTCCAGGTTGTCCTTGCGGACATAGGGAGCCAGATAAGTATCAAAAGAACTGAACGCCTGAGCACCCGCCCATTCATTCTGTAAAGACCCCAAGAAATTGATCATCTGCCCCAATGCGGAAGACAGGTGTTTCGGTGGATTGGCTTCCAACTTGCCAGGAATGCCATTGAACCCCTCAACAAGCAGCTGCCGCAGGGACCAGCCAGCACAATAGCCGGAAAGCATATCCAAATCATGGATATGGTAATCAGCATCACGGTGTGCTTGCCCGATTTCCGGAGGATAGACATGACTCAGCCAATAGTTTGCTGTAATCTTGCCAGCAACATTCAGGATCATGCCCCCCAGGGAATAACCTTGGTTGGCATTTGCCTTGACACGCCAGTCAGCACGGTCAACATACTCCTTCACTGAAGATTCGACATCAACCAGGGTACGCTTGTCTTGCCGGATACGGTGACGCTGATCCCGGTATGTTGCATAGGCACGAAAAGTCTTAGTATGGTTGGCATCAAGCAGCATCTGCTCAACCACATCCTGAACCTGTTCAACAGTCGGCGCAGAACCAGCAAAACGGTGACGCAACACTTTCAATGAACGCTGTGTCAGCAGGTTCGCCTCATCTTCACCAAAATCACCTGTTGCACGACCAGCTTTTGCCAATGCTTTCGCAATGCGGGTAGCATCAAAAGGCATTTCTGCACCATCACGTTTGATGATACGCTGCGGTAAAGGAGGCAGGACAGGCGCACCGACGGCAATTGTCTGCCCCTGGTTATTTTCGGTGTTCATTCAATCCCTTTTTATCTTGTTTTGAAAATCAGTCACGTTATTATAGAGAAGCTTTTTAAAACGTGCAGGGGACCTCGCAGATTCCGAAAACCGCTTTCAATCCTTGTGGAAAAACGATGATTTAATTTTATTATCAACAACTTATATACATTTTATCAACAAAATATCCACTGTTTTTCAACAAGCGTGTTGATAAAAATCATCATTAAAATCAAATAATTAAAAACTTATCCACAAAAAAGAAAAAAGCAGTTTTTTCAAAACTGCTTTTTTCTCCTGTAAAAACAACAATCAGACCAAATCATCCAGTACACGACGACGGAACTTGACGCCAAGTTTTTCTGCGATTGCCGCACATGCCTTCACATCAACACCGGGAAGCCCATCAACAGCCGTCACTGTAACATCGGCTCCCGCCTCATGAGCACTCTTTACAAAGCCAAGCATTGAAGCATAAGCGCCTGGAAATTTCGGGCGGCAATGACGAATATAGGTTTCTTCATCCTGAGCATTCAAGGAAACAGAAATGGTCGGGATGACAGCCGCAATTTCAGGAGCAACATCACGCCCGTACATCTGATTTGCCAGTCCATTGGTGTTCAACCGTAAATTGGTGATGCCCTTTTCCCGAAGACGGTGCGCAACTTCAAGCATGACATCCAGACGAGCTGTCGATTCTCCCATACCACAGAAAACGACTTCACTGTATTCACCGGGCTTACCTGCTGCCTCAACCAGTTCCTCAACAGAAGGATTATGCTGAAGACGCATATTGTATTCCTTGACAGACCATGATCCATTGAATTTCGGGCAGAATGCACAACGCAGCATCCCGCAGCGGTTGGTGAGATTCAGGTAACGGCTCCTCTTCAGGGTATAACCAACCGTATCAGCTTCTTCTGCCGAAGTAACCATCTTTTCTCCTTTTTATCTGCAACAGACAATCGCCTACTGGAGGCATCCTGTCTGCCGTCATGCCAGTAATGCCGTTTTCTTAACGGCATCCTCTATTCTTTTATTCTACCGTAACCGACTTCGCAAGGTTGCGTGGTTTGTCCACATCAGTCCCTCTGACCAGGGCTGTGTGGTATGCCAAGAGCTGCAATGGAATAACATGCAGAATCGGGGAGAGAAGCCCATAGTTTTCCGCCATACGAATGACATGGACTCCATCCCCGTTAACGATATGGGTATCGCTGTCGGCAAATACGTAGAGCTGACCGCCACGTGCCCGAACTTCCTGCATGTTAGACTGAAGTTTCTCAAGCAGGATATCGTTCGGAGCGATAGTGACAACGGGCATACGTTCCGTCACCAACGCAAGCGGTCCGTGCTTGAGCTCACCTGCCGGGTAGGCTTCTGCATGGATGTAGGAGATTTCTTTGAGCTTGAGGGCGCCTTCCAGGGCAATGGGGTAATGGATACCTCTGCCGAGGAACAAGGCATCATCATGACGGGCGAACTGGTCTGCCCAGGCGATGATCTGGGGTTCGAGGGCAAGAACGGCAGAGACGGCTGATGGCAGGTGCCTCAGAGCATGGAGATACTGAGCTTCTTGCTCTGGTGTCAGTCTACCCTTAATCTTGGCGATGGTGAGGGCAAGAAGAAAGAGAGCTACGAGCTGGGTGGTAAATGCCTTGGTGGAGGCGACACCTATCTCGATACCGGCACGGGTGATGTAGGCGAGCAGGCATTCACGGACCATGGCACTGGTGGAGACGTTGCAGATGGTGAGAGTGTTTGCCATGCCGAGTGATTTTGCATGCCGCAGTGCGGCCAAGGTGTCTGCGGTTTCTCCACTCTGACTGATAGTGACAACAAGTTTGTCTTCTGCTGGAACACTGTCACGATAGCGGTACTCACTGGCAATCTCGACTTCAACCGGGATCCTGGCAATGGATTCAATCCAGTATTTGGCGGTGGCACCGGCATAGTAGCTGGTACCGCAGGCGAGAATGAGGACGGATTTGATGTTGGGAAGAATGTCTGCCGCCTGTTTGCCGAAGAGTTCGGGGGTAATGGTTTCCAGTCCTTGAAGGGTATCAGCGATAGCTCTTGGCTGTTCAAAGATTTCCTTTTGCATGAAATGGCGGTAAGGACCAAGGTCTGACATGCCGGAGAGAATATTGACGGTGTGAATTTCCCGTTGGACGGGATTGCCATCCTTGTCATAGATAGCATATTCTCCAAGCCGGATGTCGGCGATGTCGCCTTCCTCAAGATAGATGATCTTGTTGGTGGTGCCAGCAAGGGCAAGGGCATCGGAGGCGAGGAAGTTTTCTCCTTGTCCGATGCCAACGACAAGCGGAGAGCCCTTACGGGCACCGACAAGGCGCTGAGGGTCATCGTTGCAAATGACAGCAATGGCAAAAGCACCCTGAAGTCTTGCAGCGGCGGTCTTGACGGCCTGGAAAAGGTCGCCCTGATAATAGGCATCAATAAGGTGGGCGATGACCTCAGTGTCGGTCTGGCTGGTGAAGACATAGCCTCTTGCCTGGAGTTCTTCACGCAGAGGGGCATGGTTTTCAATAATGCCGTTATGGACAAGGGCGATGCGCTCACCGGAAAAATGCGGATGAGCATTGTCGGTAGTAGGCTTGCCATGCGTTGCCCAACGCGTATGAGCGATGCCGAGTGTGCCGGTGAAGGACTGAGTGTTGACCTGTTTCTCGAGCTCAGCGACACGAGAGGTGCTACGTGAGCGCTGGAGGCGTCCCTTACGATTGACAGCAATGCCGCATGAGTCATAGCCCCTGTATTCCAGACGTTTCAGTCCTTCCAGCATGACGGGGACTACATTACGTTCAGCGACTGCACCGACTATACCGCACATCCTGTTTGCTCCTTATCAATCTTGGCTATGGTCAGGAAAGACCTGATCCCATAATATCACCCTTAAAATTGTAGGCTATCATAAGATGCCTCCATAAGATATAGGCAGGACTATTCAGGGAATCTAAAAGGAAACACCCTGCAACCTAGAGGAAGCAGGGTGTAGATGGGTTGCCTGACAGAGACCTACTTTCACACCGGTTCCGGCACTATCATCGGCGCAG
>CAVERB010000030.1:0-7032 GCA_963618105.1 Oxalobacter sp.
GTTCAAGCAATACCAATAAAGGATTATTACAAGACTTTCCAAATGATACCGTAAAGTAAACCATAATCAGTATTCATCCATCCAGGCACGGAAAGGAAACTCCGAACGTGGCATCAAGTCATTTGCTTTCCGGTAAAGTCCATCCAGAAAAGGCAGAGAATCAATCTCTAAATCTATGAAGTCAGATGGTGTGTCGGTCGGTTTGACAAATCCCTTAATCCTGGATGGTTCGTACCCATCCCATGTAATTGCAAATCTGGCTGGCGATATTTGCCCTTTGACGGTCTTTAGACCGTATCTGCAACGCGATTCCCATACGACAGCCTTTTCCACGCTGTAACGGCTTTCTGGGATGGTCTGGACAAGGTAGCCGCAGTCAATCAAGTCTTGCTTTGCCTTTTCAAATGCTTTCCTGCTTTTCCAGCCCCATTTTTCGAAGTGTGAATACGGGAAGTCCAAATAGCCGTTCCAGATACTGCCTAATGATTCAGGGTCTGATACCATCCCCATCCTTTGTATCAACAGCTTCACTGCACCGCCAGGCAGATTGCGGTATTTTTGGGAATCATAGACGGCATAGGGGAATCTGACGTAACGGGCAGTGCCAGCTTTCCAGCCTTTGATGAATGGTAAGGTATACCACTTGCCACGCCTTGCGGTTTTTTCTACCAATTCCACAAACGGGCTGTTTTCCAATTTCTCCAATGCTCTTTTGAATGCAGGCGCGGACATCCCGAACCGCTTATGTTCTGCTGTCTCGATTCGGAAATGGTTAGGGACAGGCTCTTTAGCCAGCAGATTCCGTTGATACCGTGCCAGAAAGTCAATCAGTATCTTTGCGGCATTGCCGTCCATCTCTGCAAATTCCTTTGAGCCAACGACACGCTTTATAGGTACTTGGAAATGCGGCTCATACAGTTTCTGTGTCAATGGATTGATATACCAGAGACTGCCCCATGCGCCTTTTAGTGGCGTTGTTATCGGGAGTGACATAGGCTGATTAGGGGACTGGTTTGCAGTCCCCTTTGTCTTGGTTGTTATCAGTCTTTGAACAATTCAGGGCAAGTCAGATAATATCCAAACCGTTGTCTGCCATTCCTGGCTTTGACATTCTTTTTGCTGATGATGTCAACGCCTGCTATATCTCTCAGGTCTGCCTTTAAGGATGATATCCACGGATAACTGAAAGCCGTCCCCTCAGCAGTAATTGTCTTTCCTGCAAGCAACCATCTAACAGCCGTTCCATAAGCAGAGGTACTTTCTGCCAGCCTCTTAACCGTGGCTATTGCCTCTGATGTCAGCTTACGGCTATCATTAGAGCCGGATTCACTACAACCATAACCATTTTTAGGGGAAATACAAACAGAATCCATGCCCGCGACAGCTGCAACTGTCACGGGCTTTCCGTTTGTGGATGGTCTGATTGTGCATTCGTACCTGTTAATGATGTCTGACATCATCAAGTCAAAGCGTTCATCATCACAAATAACAGCAATGATGTTTTTGCCGTCTTTCAGACGGTTCCTGAGAGTTTTTATCTCAATCATTTTCTTTCCTTTCTGCATCTGTCTGATTTCCGGTCAGGATGTTGCCTTTCTTGTTCCATTCATATGAAGCAAGGCATTCACGGATAATCATGGAATACAAACCAGCGTCATCCTTTGAACAGACAACGCATACAACAGCCTTGCTGTCATCCTGTGGATGATTGGCAAAGCCAATTTTTACAGCCTTGATTTTCGTATCAGTCATTTTTGTACTCCCAAATTATCCAGGTATTCCTTAATATCGGATTCACGCCATGCAACAGCCCTTGCACCGATTTTGATTGATTGGGGGAATTTACCTTGCTCCATTAAGCGGTAAATAGTTGTCCGCCCATATCCGGTTGCTTCCATAACAGCCGGAAGTTTTATCATTTTATTTAGTGCCATTTCAATTTTCCTTTCATGAATGGCGGTTAATCAAATAAACCCTATCGGGTTTTCCCAAATACAATACTGCCATATTCAATGACAAAATTACAGATAAGTTTTTGAGATTTCGTGGCATCCCAACAACGTTTTTTGGATAATGTTTAATGCGTTGAATTTAAACGGCTTTCATTTTCCGTTTCATTTTGTTTTAGTTTGCGGCTTTCGATAAAAGCGTTAATTTCAGATAATCGCCAGCCAATAGCCCTTGCGCCTATTTGTATTGGCTGTGGAAAGCCATCAAGAGGTTTTCTTTTGGCATTACCTTTAGTCCAGAGGCGCAATGTTTCAGTGCTAATGCCGAGCATTCTTGCCGTTTCAGCCCGTCTGATAACGGGGTCAATGGCTGTGACGGTGTTGGTGGTCGTATTGGTGTTGATATCGGTATTCATAACAGTTTCCTTTACGTCTAGTTTGGGCAAAATTGCCTGAAACTGTTATAGAAGTAAGTTAAAGACTCTAATGCTTGAAAATGTCTACTTTAAGTAACTTTTACTCTTTATTAGAATCTTTCTTTGCAAAATAAACGCAATAATTCATTGCTTTTTAAAGGAAAAAAATATTTTTCGATTTATTGACTTATATCAATAAAAACCTTTAGCAGAATCAAAAATCATGCAACTAGCTTGATGGTGTTCTGCCTGCGGATTGTGTCGATATGGTCCGCCCATGCCTGGAGCATTTCCTTTCGCTCTTCCTGAAAATCAGCCCGATGATAAGCAGGGTTTGTGCTTCCCTTTTCTTTATGGGCAAGCTGTTTTTCTATGGCTTCACGTTTATAACCTTGTTCATCCAGCCATGAAGTTGCTAATGCCCTGAAACCGTGTCCAGTCATCCTGCCTTTGTAGCCCATCCTTTTAAGCGCATACAATATTGCATTATTGCTGATATGCCCAAATTTTGAATGATGACGGTGGGACGGAAAAAGGTATTTTCCATTACCTGAATATGGCAACAGGCCTTGTAACAACAAAATTGCCTGTTTTGGTAAATCAATCCGGTGGTCGGTTGTATCAGGATTTATTTTCTTGCCGCCCATTTTCATCCGTTGCCACGGAATAACCCAGACACCTTTATCAAGGTCAATTTCAGACCATTCAGCCGCTATCAATTCATCAGTCCGCATGAATAACAGCAACATCAGGTTAATGGCAGTCTTTGTAATGAAAGACATATTAACGGCATTGGCATCTATCGCTTTCAGAAGTTCTGGCAGTTCATCCGGCTTGATGGCGGCATGATGTTTTTTCTGTCTTGGACTAAATATATCGCCATTATCAAGATTATCAACCGGATTGGCGCATGGAATGCCGTTGGTGTTTGCATATTTGAATATCCGAGAAACGACAGCTTTTATCCGTCTTGCCGTTTCGCCCGCCCCCCCGTGCTTCAATATCTTGCAATACCAGCTTAATTTGCTGTGCTGTAATATCGTTAATTTGAATGTTGCCGATAACAGGAAAGATGTTTAATTCAAGTCGCCTGAGAATGTAATCGGCTGTGCTATCGCGCCATCCCGTCTTTCTCATGGCGTGCCATGCACGGGCTATCTTTTCGAAAGTATGCTCAGTCTTGGCTTTTTCTGCCTCTCTGAGGCGTTTTTTCTGTTCATTGGGGTTGATACCCTTGGCAATCAATTCTTGAGCTTCCAGACGCTTTATACGGGCTCCTTGGCGCGATACAGCCGGATACTTACCGAAAGACATCTTTATCATCTTGCCTTTCAGCCGTGCCATCATGCGCCATACCTTTGAACCGTTTGGATTGACTTCAAGATACAGACCGCCCCCATCAAACAGCGTGTATGTCTTGTCCCTTGGCTTTGCCCCGTTGATGTCCCCATCCGTCAAAGCAACGGTTTTGCGTTCTGCTTTCGCTTTTTCCCTCTTAGTTGCCATCTTGTATACCTGCCTTCGAGCGGTTTTCTGTCATGGATACAGAATAGTATACAATTTTTTTTGGTCTTGTTTGGGCAAATTTGGTATCATTTGGGACAGAGTTGGACGGAAAGGCTTGTTTTTAAACAAAAAAATACCGCCTATTTGGCGGTATTTGGGGTCTTAATGGCGGAAGCTCAGGGATTCGAACCCTGGAATCCTCTCGGATTGCCGGTTTTCAAGACCGGTGCATTCAACCGCTCTGCCAAGCTTCCTGTTTATTGGCTAATTTATAAGCCATGCCAACAATCACCGCTGCCGCTCTGACAGTGAGGGTGCAGTATACCGAATCTGGTGGTTTTTCGCAAACCGCAGGGCAGAGAAAAGACCTGACAGCAGGTTTGCCATCAGGTCTTGAAATCTGCATTCAACCAGATTATTTCTTGAAGATGTTACCCAGCGATTTTCCAGATGATTTCCCGGAAGATGGCAGAACAGAACCCAAGCCAGACGAGCTGGAAGAACCAGAGGACAGCATAGAGCCTGAGAAGGTGCTGCTTGCCTGGGATTTGATTTTCTCCGCAATCATTTCAGAGGTGATGGCTGAAATGGCATCCTGAAGACCAGAGGTCGGTTCGTGGAGAGCAACCTGTAATGCTTCCTTGGAACAGGAAGAAACAATTAGTTTGGTGACGACTGATTTGGCTTCGGTGTTGACTTGCTGGGTTTTGCTGTCAGGGATGGTTGCAATTCCTTTGGCGGCATCGGTCTGTCCCAAAGAGACGAATGCCCATTGGGTCAGGGTGGTTTTGTCACTGGAATTCGATTTGTTGTACAGGCATTTACCCAGAGATGTCGCATAGTCGCCTGCAAATGCAGAACCGCATGCCAGAATACCTGCCAATGATGCAGCTAACAGTTTTAGTTTCATCGCTTTCTCCTTATCGGTTGAAAAAAGGATTATTGACCTCGCATAAACAGTGCGTCCAATTCCGTCATTGTAAGCTGGGTCCATGTCGGTCTGCCATGGTTGCATTGTCCCGCCCGTTCTGTCTGTTCCATCTGTCGTAACAGGGCATTCATTTCAATGACGGTCAATGACCGGTTTGCACGGACAGCATGGTGGCAGGCAATGGTTGCCAATTGTTCGTTGCGTTTTTCCTTCGTGACTTTGGATGTTCCGAAAGCGTCCAGATCCTGAAGCATCTGATGGAAAGCCTCTGTCATATCTGTTTGTTTCAGCAGGGCAGGGATAGAGCGGATGGCAATGTTGGTTGGTGTCAGCAGAGAAATGTCGAATCCTAGTTCTTTCAGTACGGTTTCATTTTCCTGGATGATGCCCGCTTCGGCGTGGCTGATTTTCAGAGAAACAGGAATCAACAGGTTTTGTATTGCAACTTGCTTGTTGTCCAAAGCTGTTTTCAGCTGTTCATAGATAATCCGTTCGTGGGCTGCATGCATATCAACCAATACCAGTCCCTGCTTGTTCTGCGCCAATATATAGATGTCATGCAGCTGTGCCAGTGCAAACCCCAATGGGAAAGCTTCATTCTCCGATGAGGCAGTCTCATTTGGATAACGGAAGGCTGATTCCGTTCCTGGATGCTGGTTTGATGCAACAGCCTGTTCATCCATCTCTTCATCGACCTGTTTCAATATGTTCTGGACAAACATCCCATAAGGCGCTGTTTTCTGTTCGAACCGGAATGAAGTCGGTGGTTTGTTCTGCCATGCCGGAGGGCCGGTTTTTGATGGGGAAAAGGGGGAATCTGAGACAGGGGATTCTGTCAAATAGGCCGGGTTGATAGGGATTTCACCAGTTTCAGGATCTCCTGAGCTCAATGTCTGGGCCAATGCACGGGAAATGGCTTGTTGGATGAACTGATGGATGGAACGGTTATCCCTGAAACGGACTTCAATCTTTGATGGATGGACATTGACATCCACTTTGGCAGGATCAATGTTCAGATACAGGATATAGACCGGAAACCGGTTGCCATGCAGGACATCTTCATAAGCGGTCCTGACGGCGTGTCCCAGCAGTCTGTCGCGTGTAAAACGTCCATTGACATAGAAATATTGCATGTCTCCTCGCGACCGTGATGCCGTAGGCAAACCGATAAACCCTATCAGTGATAGCCTGTCGTTGCCTTCACCGAGTTCCAGGCTGATGGGGATTGTGGTGTCAAAGGCTTCTTTCAGGACTTCTTTTCCGCGTTGGGCAGGATTGTCTGCCAGATACCGTGCTGTTACTCTGCCATTATGGAACAGGGTGAACTGGATGCCCGGATTGCCCAAAGCGATACGTTCCACAGCTTCTGAGCAATGGCCATATTCGGTCTGTTCCGATTTCAGGAATTTCCGTCTGGCCGGTGTATTGGCATACAGCTCATGGACTTCAAGGGTTGTCCCTTGTGCCCCAGAGGCAGGAACAGGTGTTCCTGATTGGTTTGAGATCTGCCAGGCATGCGGTTCGTCCGCCGTTTTTGAGCGAAGGGTCAAATCAGCAACGGCAGCAATGGATGCCAGTGCTTCTCCTCGGAATCCCAATGTAGCGACATGCTCCAGATCATAAAGGGAAGCAATCTTGGAGGTAGCATGTCTTGCCAACGCTAAAGGCATCTGGTCATGAGGGATACCCCTGCCGTTGTCCGTAATGGCAATCCGTTTGACGCCGCCATTTTCAAGGCGTATTTCGATTTTTGTGGCGCCTGCATCAATGGCGTTTTCAAGCAGTTCCTTGACAACGGCGGCAGGGCGCTCAATCACCTCTCCTGCTGCAATTTGTGAAATCAGCAGATCAGGCAGCAGTTGGATGGCTCCGGGGGTATTTTGTGACTTTTCTTTTTCCATGATAGGACTATTTTAAAGGTTTGCCAGCGAAAAAACGGTATTTCTTGCAGAATGTTTTGCAGAAACAGTCGAGGCTTATGATGGAAGACACGCGAATGTATAGGGGTTATCTGAGAGTTTATGGATTCGATGGGAAGATTTGGTAACGTTTTTTCTAAGCGATAACGATAACGAAAAGATACCGAGTAGGTTTTTCATCCTATTGATATTGCTGATAAAATTATAAAATTTACGTGTTTAGGATAGTCGGTTTGGCTTCTTGTATGAACCTTCAGGTAATTGCTTGAAAACGAACTTTGTCATTATTTTAATAAAAACAGAGACTTAAC
>CAVERB010000031.1:0-8887 GCA_963618105.1 Oxalobacter sp.
ATGATTATTAATGGACATTAAAGACTTATAACTATTTGTTTTTAAACAGTTTTTAACTTAATCTCTGAACGCAGCATGAATGACTGTTTGCCTGCCGTTGCGCTTTTAAGGACAGTTTTAACCAACAATTTTCTCGGTTGTTGCTAGATAGAAACCATGTATTCGGCCTTACGCAATACCTAACGCAAAATATAAGAATGTTAATGTCCATTAATAATCATTAACGGAAATAAACGCCCTTTGCCCGTGGTTGTTGCATTTCACATACATCTTTGACAAGGGTTTTAAGGACCTGTTGTTCCAGTATTTGGCATCAAATCTGGGATTGAGACTGGATATTGCTGCTTCGGTGAAGCAGATCAAGGAGGAACGGGTATTGGCGCAGCTGGCGCATCAAGACTCAGACAGCGATGACTGGGTGTTATGGGATTTCGTGGTTACGGCAGGCAGCAAACCGATTATTTCGGTGCATGGCAAGAAGCGAAACGGCAATGCAGCGTTCATGAGGGTGCCTGTACCGTTCAGGGACTTGTTGTTCCGGTACAGGGTTGTTTCGCTACGTTATTCAACATCAAAATTGAAATACATCTCTTTGTAAGGTTCGTCTTTGTAGGTATAGTGCCACCATTCAGAATCAATGCCGATAAATCCTGCTTTCAGCATGGCATTCCTGAGAATTTTCCGGTTTTGTTTCTGGATTTCGGTAATTTTCGGGTAATCGGGGTGGGATATTTCTGAAAACAGATCGAATGTGTCGCCCATATCAACAGCGGTATCGTCTTTTTTGATGATCGTTAAATCAACCGTAATAGTAACGGATGTCATAGGCGGCATCATCAATGACGGTGCTGATTTCGGCAAAGCCAGTTTTATCGACAGAAACGGTATCAGCATAAACCGGGCAGAAAATACTTGCTGTCAATAAGACCGCCAATAAAGACTTTTTCATTTTCAATCCTCGTCAGGTCAGGCTATTTCGTACACTGGCTTGGGTCTGCCTTGATGATGAACAGGGAAGCACCGGTTGAATCGGTATAGTTGTGCTGGACTTCGATGCCCATTTCACGCAGCGGTTTGTTCTGGTCGTTATAGCAGTACTGTTCGATGATGTTGTTGCGGATACCTATTTCAGCCTCTACAGCGTGTAACTGTGCGTCTTGACGGGAAATGGTGTAATAGAGGTTCAGCGTGCCATTATTGGCTTCTGCTTTTGTCAGCGTGGTGATGGAATCCAGCTGCTGCGGTACGTTCTTCCCCAATTCTTTGGCTGCCATTTCGACAACCTGGTTCTTGCTTGGGTTGCCGCAGCCGACCAGCATACCGGCACACAGGGCGATGGTGCCGAATAATGCCCATTTTGCATGTTTCATCGTATTGTCCTTTCTGTTATCAACGATTCTGCCTTATCTGCATACCCTCATCTGTCATTGTGCAAGCTGGAGGTAAGCCGTCATGGCGTTCTTCACCAATTCATTGAGGCTGATACCCGCAGAGGCGGCTTCAGCTACTGCTTTCTGGTGCATTTCAGGTGTCAGGCGGACATTGAATTTGCCAGACCATGATTTGAAGGGCTCAAAGTCCCTTTCTTTGCAAACATCCAGATAGACTTTCAGGGAAATAGCCCCTTCTTTTTTTAACCCTTCAATATCTTTGGCATAGAAATCAGCATAACCAGTCAATCCCAGAAATTCTCCCCGGAACATTTCAATCTCTGGATCATAGGAAATGAGTGCCCGTTGACCGTCAATTGTCATGATGTTTTTCATCTTCCTCATGATTTGAACAGTACTACACAATGGTATTAGATGCAACAAACATTGATATCAGCCCAATGACATGATGGTTTGCCTGATAAAATCTGAATTGGCATCGTTTTTCCCTTTTTCGATTGAAGGAACCCAGCTATGGATTTTGTCAGCAATACCATCCGTCGTAAGGACAGAATCATGGATGATGGAAATGCACTAAAGCTGTTTGCGTGAAGCAGAATATGGTGTCTTGTCCATCCATGTCGAAAACGGAGCTTATGGCATCCCAATCACCTATGCATGGGATGGTGGTTCCTGCCTTTATTTCCATTACGCACACAAAGGACGCAAGCTGGATCTGCTTGAGAAACAGCAGAATGTTTCGTTTTGTATTGTCGGAAAAACTAAAGTCCTCTATGAACTGGCTTCAGTGGCGTATGAAAGCCTGGTCTCAGAAGGAAAACTGGTACTGGATTTATCAGAAGACGAAAAACGACATGGGCTTGGCGTTCTGATCAACCGCTTCTCAGATGAAAGTCAGCCTGGAACGAAGTTCATTGATGAACGGATGTTTAACCGCGTGAAAATCATCCGGATGGATATCGCCACCACCAGCGGAAAATGCCGGCATGAACCGGAATAATGGATGGAAAA
This sequence comes from Oxalobacter sp., assembly GCA_963618105.1. GTDB lineage: Bacteria > Pseudomonadota > Gammaproteobacteria > Burkholderiales > Burkholderiaceae_D > Oxalobacter. The sequence goes on from CAVERB010000031.1 coordinate 2,403, forward strand.
GCTGTTTTTTCCTATGAAAAAGCCGCCAGAAGGCGGCTATGCTTGAAATCTAGTTTCTGGAGCGGGCGAAGGGCTTCACACAAAAAAAATTAACCTTTATCATTCAATATGTTACGGACGTATAAAACCGTATACTCCATAAAATGCCCTTATTTACTCCGTCATTCGATAATTTTTTCATTTCGTAAGACATTAACAACAAAATGGAGTATTTCGCAGATTTCCTGAAAATTCTTTCATGAGAATAGCTACAGACTACCCGCACTCTTCACAACATGTATCCTGAGATTTCCTTTGAAAATAGGTTTATGAGCAACCTGTTTTGAAGGAGATGATATGCTCACACAAGTCCCCTCTTACTCTGGATCCATCCGTGATGGATACCCATTTGGCGCCAGTGATCGTTGGAATCGTCTTGATAAATGGATAAGGCATCGGATTGCCAGCTTACCCGTGACAATCTGAAGAGAGCCGCAATAGGTTTATGTATTGATCGTAACGAGCGTCGCAAGATAAGGAACCGTGCCAAGAAAGTCGGCAGTCTCAGGATGCTATGGTTCCTGAAGCTTAATGAGGTTGATTGCTAGCGTTGGGATTTCCCAATTATTGAAACGAACTTGCCATCCTTATCGAACAGCAGATGCAATCTTTTATCATGATTTGAGAATACGGTGCTTTCGTATTCCCAGGACATATCGGTCTGCCCATCAGCATAGACACGTTCATGGGAGTTCCACCACCCGCATGCTAACTTGGCATCGGCTTTTGTGCTCACACCAGGAGTAAGCTTATCGGCACAGCTTAATTCAAAGTCAGTGCTAAGTGTCACACAGCCACTCAGGGCTATTGCTGATAGAGCACAACAGACAGATAAGAGTCTCTTCATATATCAAATCCCCAAAACTGCGAGAGGTATGACGAAAACATGCGGGTCACTCTCATTATCACTTATTACATGATTGTCAGGCTGCGGGTCATTGATGTTTTCAACTGGTTGACCCAGAGATTGTAGTTTTTATGAATGAAAGTTCTGCCTCCGCAAGTTGCCTCAGCCAGATTGGTACTGGAGACATAAACGATGGAGAATTTCTCAGTGTTGTAATAGACCTGTGCTGTCATCGTATGTCGGTTGTTGCCAATGTTCTTGAAAGCAATGAACTTCCCTGTGTGGCCGTCTTCAACAGCGTTCTGGACTTCCCATCCTGCATTGGCAGTTGCCTGTGCCAGGGTGTTCTTGATTTCCGTGAGAGTTGGCTGCTTCGCGTCTGCTGTAACAATCATGACATCATAGAAATCCTGAGGGATTACTGGAACATGATGTCCCAGATAGCATCCTTTCCAGTCGCTTTTTTCAACCGTCTGTGTTGCGAGCGCAGTCTGCACTGTTTATCAACCACCTGAATCATGACTGAATCCGTATTAGTAACAGGCTCCAGCCGAGGTATAGGTAAGGCCATCGCACTGCGTCTGGCTCAAGAAAAGAAATATGACATAGTTCTCCACTGCCGTCAGCAACGTGAGGCGGCAGACGAACTAGCAGATGAAATCAAAGGCATGGGCTGTAATGCCCGTGTGCTTCAGTTTGATATCTCAGACCGAAGCAGGACAGCTGATATCCTTCTGGCTGATGTCGAGGAACACGGCTGTTACTACGGCGTTGTCTGCAATGCAGGAATCAACCGTGACAATGCGTTCCCTGCCATGCCACCAGAAGATTGGGACAGCATTATCCGCACAAATCTTGATGGTTTCTACAACGTCCTGAATCCACTGATCATGCCGATGGTTCATAGGCGCAAACCAGGCAGGATTGTTGTGATGACATCTGTATCTGGTGTTGTCGGCAATCGTGGTCAGGTCAATTACAGTGCAGCAAAAGCAGGTCTTATCGGTGCGGCGAAATCTCTCGCACTGGAACTGGCAAGACGTAACATTACCGTGAACTGTGTTGCCCCTGGGCTTATCGAAACCGATATGACAAGTGACCTGGCTATTCCCAAGGAAGAAATCATGAAACTTGTGCCGGCTAGAAGGATCGGTAAACCAGAAGAAGTCGCTGTCGCAGTCAATTTCCTCTTGTCTGAAGAGGCTGCTTATATCACTAGACAGGTCATTTCCGTCAATGGAGGTTTAGCTTGAAAAAACGGGTTGTTGTAACTGGAATGGCTAGAATCAGCCCGCTTGGACATGACTGGGCGACAATACTGGCGAAGCTCAAAAGCTGCACGAATGCAGTGAAGCGTCTGGACGAATGGAAGGAGTTTGACGGGTTATACACCCTTCTTGGTGCGCCTGTTGAGGAAATCCCCCTCTCCTCCCGCTTCAATAGAAAAACCACCAGAAGCATGGACCGCGTATCACTCCTGGCGGCAAGTGCTACTGAACAGGCCATGCCGGCCTGATAGACAGCCCAGAAATCCATGATGGTTCAATGGGGATTTCATATGGCTCTTCTGCTGGCAGTGCCTCAGCTACTGTCGATCTTGCAAGCCTGTTCTGGAACAAGACTACCAAGGGCATCAATGCGAATACCTATATCAAGATGATGAGCCATACGGCACCGGTGAATCTTGATATTTTCTTCGGTATCACTGGCAGGGTAATCACCACATCGAGTGCCTGCACCTCTGGAAGCCAGGGTATCGGTTATGCATATGAATCCATCAAGAATGGATACCAGACCATGATGATTGCCGGTGGCGCAGAAGAGCTGTCAGCTGCTGATGCGGCGATCTTCAATACGCTTTTCGCGACAAGTACGAAGAATGACACGCCGGAACTGACTCCTAGCCCGTTTGACCGTGACAGGGATGGTCTTGTGCTGGGCGAAGGTGGTGGCACCTTGATTCTTGAAGAGCTGGAACATGCCAAGGCACGTGGAGCAAGGATATATGCCGAGCTGGTCGGTTATGGAACAAACAGCGATGGTACGCATGTGACGAAGCCAAACTTCAACACGATGAAACGTGCCATGGAACTTGCACTGAATGATGCAGGCTTATCCCCTCAGGATATCGGTTACATCAATGCACATGGCACAGGAACCCAGCATGGTGACATTGCTGAGACCCGCGCGACCTTTGAGCTCTTCGGCAAGAATGTTCCTATCAGCTCTATGAAGAGCTACACAGGACACACTCTTGGTGCCTGCGGCGCTCTAGAGGCTATGGCTGCCATCAATATGATGAATGAGGGATGGTTCCATCCGACCATCAATCTGAAGAATATCGCTCCAGATTGTGCGGATCTGGATTACATCGTTGGCAATGGACGCAACATCGACTGTGAGTATGTCATGTCCAACAACTTTGCCTTCGGTGGTATCAACACCTCACTGATTTTCAAGCGTTATGGCTGAAGAATCGATCGAGCTGACCAGACTGAAAAGAGCCATTGAGACGAAGGATGTTAATGGTATCTGTGAGGTCTGGTTGCTTGATTGGAGAGCCCTTCCTCGACTCGACGAAACTGCCCTCTTACCTTTCCTTGATGCGTCGTCACTTGAACGTTATTCTGGAATTTTCAGAACAGAAAGACGACTTCAGTTCTTACTTGGTCGGCTTCTGTTGAAGCTGGCGATATCAGCCAAGACAGGAGTCTCATTTGACAGAATAACCGTTCATGAAAGACCAGCCCATTCACCAACAGTGACGGCTGATGGATGGCTGTTCAACGATGTTTACTTCAGCATTTCGCATAGTAAAAGCCATCTTGCAATTGCTATCAGTACCAACAGACCTGTAGGCATCGATATTGAGCTAGCGAAAGTCAGACGGAATTATGATGAGATATCCAGAATTGCATTTCTTGATGAAGAGCAGTTATGGTTGGATGCACAACCCGAGAATTCAAAGCTAGACAAATTCTATTTGCTCTGGACAAGAAAGGAATCCTGCTACAAAATAATTTCTGATATGAATCTTCCATTCTTTTCTGGGAATTTCCGCGAAATCAATGGTCTTAATAGTAGCTTTATCAGGTGGAAATCATGGGCTCATGGACAATTGATTGTCTCTGTTTGCCTGCTTTAGTGGCATCTTGATAGAACCGTACCAGTCATTGAAGCCATCTGATAAAGATATTGATGTAACAAAATCAATCTGTGTCCTTCCTGATGATGCACATCGTAAAGAAGCCTATAACCGTGTAATGGAAGGCTTGAGAGAAAAAGGCTTTACCGATATTAAAGAAAAAACCAATTTGAAGACTGAAGGTTGCGATTATCTTTTCTCCTGCCAGAGTGCTTCTGCTTGGGACCTGTCTAACTTCACATCTCAGATTCACCTCAAACTTTATGAAGATGGTGAGCTGATTTCCGAAGCACATTACACCCATGCAAACAACGGTAACTTTAATAAGTTCATTAATACGAAAGAAATGGTGAATAAGATGCTTAACGGCATGATGCCTAATACGAAGCCTCTTAAAACCAGATATAACAAGAAGCATGAAGTTGATAACTCAATGGATGAGTAATCCTGCTCTCGCAATGCTTAATTGATCATGGAATAAGCCGTATGAAAAAGACTTTCTTGATAACCCTTTTGATGGGCGCTGTTCTGGGCTTGACCGGTTGTCAGTCAACCTGGCATAAGGATCAGGTCCAGGATAATACAATCAACAGCATGACTGTCGGCCAGGTTCAGAAGGAAATCCGTGTCGGCATGAGCGGTTCTGAAGTTGCACAGGTTCTTGGCTCTCCAAATATTGTGACAACAGATGAAAACCGTCGCGAAGTGTGGATCTATGACAAGATTGCCACCGATCAGGTTTACTCCAACAGCAGCGGTGGTGTCGCTGCCCTATTCCTGGGATTTGGCTCTAATGCTGGAGCGACATCAGGTGCCGGGCAGACCCTGTCCAGTGGTGCGACATCTACCAGCCAGCGTACTCTGACTGTAATCATTAAATACGACGAGGCTGGCAAAGTAAGGGATTTCGCTTACCATCAGTCAAAGTTCTGATATGAGAAAGACGGCACCCCTTCTGCTAGCGGTCCTACTTTCTGGGTGTGCATTGAATGCGCCCTCGGATCTGTTCGCCCCGACAGAAGACATGCTGCAGGCTCGCCAGCGGGAAACAAGGCGTTATGATGGCCTGACTGAGGCTGAATTGATGTCTGCCAGTATCGCCACACTTCAGGACATGGGGTTTGCGTTGACAGAGACAAACGCAAAACTCGGTGTCCTGAGTGGGAAGAAGAGCCGTCATGGTAATGCGTTCCATATCAGCCAGGAGATATCCGTGACACTGGTTGTCCGCCCTGTTCTTGATAGTCATGGGAAGGCTTTGAAAAAGAGCAACCTCGTCAGAGTTAACTTCAATCGGGTGATCAACTATACAAACGGAAAATCCAAAGCTGAAAACATGACAGATGCTCAGCTGTTCTCCGAATTTCACGACAAATTGTCGAAATCTGTTTTCATAGAGGGACAGAAACTATGAAGAGACTGTTGGCAATTGCCCTCTCCTGCTTGGTGTTCCTGCTCTCAGGTTGTCAGACACCATCTGATAACAGTCTTCTGTTTGACAGCGGTTCTGAGACCCAGCTTCAGAAAAGAAGTTACCAGTCACGTAGTTTTGATACGGCAGATAAGGCTCTGGTCATGAGGGCGACCATATCCACCCTTCAGGACTATGGATTCATCATTGGCAGAGCTGACTATGTGCTGGGTACGATTTCTGCGACAAAAGATGTTGGTGGAGCCCAGCTTTATGATGAGCCTCGACTGGATCCTACCCGCAAGACCACTAATGTCACAATCAGCGTCTCGCCGAAAGGCAAGTCAGCGACAGTTGTCAGGATGAGTGCGGAATTCCGTCAGACACCTGTTGTTGAACCAAAGATCTATCAGGACTTCTTTGCATCCCTGTCCAAGTCACTATTCCTGGCCGCACATTCAGTTGACTAGGGTTCCATGGTGAGTAAACAAACACCTGTAATTATTTGTTGTTCTTTATTAAATCAATGTTATGGGTTGACGCTGCTGAAGCTGACGAATGGCAGACGTATCGTTGAAGGGGAGCTTGTTCTTGATCCAGCCATCAGATTCCATTAAAGGCAAAGACTTGGCTTAATCTGAGTTCAAAAAAACAGGGACAGGAAGTTGATTCGCGGGATATCAAGAAACACAAGAATGACATTTACCGCCTGAGTGCTCTTCCGACATCAGACATCAATACCCTCCTGTCTCCATCCATCGAACAGTATATGGCATTGTTCTTTGAAAAGGCTGAATCTGATGCAATCAATCCTAAACAACTGGGACTTGGAAATATCTCGTTTAAAGAACTGCTGATGCGCCTTGGAAATAAGTTTCGACGCATGTCACAGGCATCCCCGACAGCGCAAGAAACTGTCAAATATGGAGGGGAAAAAGGCACTGGAAAATCTTTCTATGACCTTCCTGCGTTGTTGTCGCTCTGCAGTTTTAAATTGTGGTGCTCGTATTATGGAGTTTTCGGAAGAGCCTCCAGTGTAAAGC
>CAVERB010000032.1:0-28929 GCA_963618105.1 Oxalobacter sp.
CTAATATTTAATCCTTTGGAGAGTGCCATTCGTGCAACCCTGTTTGTTAAATGAGATAAAATCAATTCTGAAAAAGACATGTCCAATGGCATGTTTCCATTGTCTTGTTCCCGTTCCATAAAGCCAACCAGTTTATCGGCATGTCTCCCCTGCCCACCTTCATGTGCAACGATGTCATGAAAGCACCGGAAATTGACAAAGACGTGGAACGCTATACGGCACATCTCAAGGAAAATTTCCCTTTGAATCCATAAAAAACGGTCTTGAATAACAGGGCTGATCTTGGGACAGCTCCTAAATTTAGGGTAAATAGTAATGGTAAATACATGGAATATCTCACCCAAAGATCAAATCAGCTACGATCACGCCAAAGAACCGGAACCTTACGGGATGAGCAAGGACGCTTACAATCATCCTGGCACACCAGAAGGAACGTTGACCGCTTACCAATTGGACGATTGTTCTGTATATCCGGGCGTGAAACATCGCTATTGGATTTACGTTCCTGCACAATATCAGTCGGCAAAACCGGCAGCGCTCATGTTTTTTCTGGACGGGCTTACCTATGTTGATGACTGTCATGCCAACATCGTCATGGACAACCTGATCGCGGCTGGAGAAATGCTCGTAACCATCGGCGTATTTGTTGAAGCCGGCGATAAAGGCCCCGGCTATCCGTAACAGCACAATATGCCATTCTTGACAATCCGGAGTGTCATGCAATCTGCGGGTTCAGTTCCGGAGGAAATGCGGCTTTTGCTGCCGCCTGGAACCGTCCTGACCTGTTCCGAAAAGTCATTTCACACTGCGGCAGCTTTGCCAATATCCGTGGCGGCCATCTGTTCCCTACACTGGTTCGTCTGGAAGAAAAGAAGCTGTTGAAAGTATGGCTGTCCAGCGGAGAAAAAGATCTGGACATCGTATTCGGAAATTGGATGGTTGCCAATCAGTATATGGGGACATCGCTGGATTACAAAGGATACGACTATCAACTTCACATCAGTAAAGGCGGGCATAATCTGAAATATGGCGCCTCCGTATTCCTGGATACAATGCGATGGATTTGGGGTTCGTTAGATCGTAGCCAGAAATAACCTGTTTTAAGCAATTGCGGTTTTCCGCATTTTCTTAAACGGGCATATCTGTCCTTTGATAGATATCAATTTTCCGGTGAGACCAGCCATTCCCCTTTTCGCTTGATTAACTGGAGTTTTTGGGGATTATTCGAGGAACCATTACCATAATTGACTTTCACGGTCACTTCAGCGGTGTCTCCATCCACGGCATTCGCCTGGGTTGTCGGTTCGTATCTGGCATAAGAACCTTTGTCTGCTGTCAAGTGTTGGTAACTGGTTTCTTCGGCAAGTTCAACCGATTGGAATCCCCCCAATTTTTTCGCCTGCCTTCTTGCTTTCTTGACCTGAGCAACAATCTGTTTCTGGAAATCGCGCATTTTCCAGGCAACGCACTTTGTCTCTTCCGGAAAATTCAGAAGCGTCATATATCTGCCAGTATCACCGATCAGCTTTGACTGGACAGCCGCCTTTGCCACTTCTTCCGGACCTTCCTGCTTCACCACGGCGGTCGGCTTCTTGCAGCCAGTCAACAAGAAGACAGTGACAAACAGTGTCAGAACTGTTGGGTAAATATGTTTCTTGCGCATTTTTTTACAAATTGCCAATCGTCTTATCAGAGGGAGAGAATCCTTAAACCAATGATCTTGTTTCGACCACTCGATCACATCGCCGATAAAAATCGTACTACCAAATGCATGCCGGTATGTCTTCCTCAATCAGAACCATTCAGGATTAGGAAGAAATCAGCTATGCAAAAACGTTACAGCACGGTGTATTGAACCTTCTGCCCGTTTCCTTTGGCTTGAAGGTATCAGACGTTTCATCATTAACGTCAGGCAGTGCAACAGCGACATTCGGGCAATACCCCGTTGAGGCATTCACGCCTAACGGGGTATCGTTCGGTCTATGAGACAGGAATTGCTTGACAGGTCCACCAGGCTGTTCAGGATGACAGTCTGCGTAATGCATGATGTCGTGCATCCTGAAAGTACAAAATGCCACATCTTGCGACTGCAAGATGTGGCATTCATCAACAACGAGAACTCTGACAATTACCGTTTCGCAAGACTGAGCCAGATGGTCTTTGGTTCTGTGAAGTTTTCGATTGCTGCTTCACCATGTTCCCTGCCGAAACCGGATTCACCTGCTCCTCCCCATGGCAACCGGATATCGGTATAGCCATAGGTATTGATCCAGACAGTCCCTGCTTTGAGTGATTGGGCTACACGGTGGGTACGTGTTGCATCACCACTCCAGATACCAGCCGCTAGACTGAAAGCTGTTCCATTGGCAATCGCTATGGCTTCTTCTTCAGTATCAAAAGGAATCACACTGGCAACAGGACCAAAGATTTCTTCTTGTGAGATACGCATGTCATTGTTGGCATTCGTGAAGATGGTCGGCTGAACATAGAAGCCTTTGTCGCCGATACGTTCACCGCCATAAGCAAGAGTTGCTCCTTCTTGTTTTCCAAGCGCGATATAGTGCATCACCGTATCGAACTGTCGTTTGGAAATCAACGGTCCCATGATGGTGTTGTCAGATGCTGTATCACCAATTCGGATTTTCTGTGCACGGGCAATCAGGCGTTTAACGACTTCATCATAAACGGAACGCTGCACCAAGATACGGGAACCTGCAGAACAAACCTGTCCGGTATTGAAGAAAATCCCAGATGCGGAACCTCTGACCGCACTGTCGATATTGGCATCTTCAAAAATGATATTGGCGGATTTGCCGCCAAGTTCCAATGTGATTTTTTTGAAGTTTACAGCAGCACCCTGCATGATGCCACGCCCCACGCCTGGCGAACCAGTGAAGGTAATCTTGTCCACTAATGGATGGGCGACCATCGCATCCCCGACAACACTGCCTTTACCCGTCACAATGTTCAAAACACCAGGAGGTACTCCGGCTTCCAGTGCGAGTTCTCCAATACGGATGATGGAAAGCGGTGTAATCTCCGCAGGCTTGACGACCAACGTACAACCACAGGCAAGGGCAGGTGCAATTTTCCAGATGCCAATCATCAATGGAAAGTTCCAAGGGACAATCGCACCAACCACCCCAACCGGTTCACGGATGGTGTAGGTCAAGGCATCTGTCCGTGCCGGAATCACCTGTCCCATAATCTTGTCAGTCCAGCCCGCATAGTAACGCATGGTATCAATGGCTGCTGGCATATCCTGCCGTCTGACGGCAGAGATCGGTTTCCCGCCATTCAGACTTTCCATCTGGATGATTTCTTCCTGATGTTCTTCCATCAGGTCTGCAAACCGGTTCAGGATGCGTCCTCGTTCAGCAGCAGCAATGCTATTCCAGACTTTGAGGGCTTCTTTTGCAGCTTTGGCTGCTTTATCTACATCATTGGCTGAACCCTGTGCAACATAAGCAATCGGTTCTTCATTTGCCGGATTGATGATGGTGGAATATGCCCCCTTTTCTGCGGGTGTCCATTTTCCATCAATCAACAATTCATATTTTGGAATTTGGTTTTCCATAAATCCTCCTATTCATGTCTTGTATCTTAACATACTTGTTTCGATGAAAACTGCTTCCTAGTTTATTATGCTAATGCAAATGTTTCTCAACAACCCCCATCGAAAGCTGTCCTTCTAAGATACTGAACATGGCGGTGTTTTTTCCGGGTGCTGATAGTCTGAGGGATATTTTCTGCACGGACGGGATCCATCAAGATGCCCCACCCTAATCCAAAGCACATGCCTAGGCATGCTTCCCTATCATCCGTAAAGACAGATTTATTGGGTATAGGTCATTTTCCATGCTCTGCTCATTATCAGTATGCGGCATTGCCATCAACATGTCGGGCAGGGTTGGCATCTGTTCAAGTGCTGAATAGATAGCATTCCGGATAGCGACAGATACAACTTCATCCAAAGCGGTTGTTGTCATGCTGACGACTGACAGATTTTTCGCGGGATCGGTGAACCATTTGGAGCCATAGACACCGCCCCATATCCGAGTACCGATGGTCTGAGGAGTATTTTCTGCACGGACGGGATCTAGCAAGATGCCCCACCCTAATCCAAAGCCCATCCCTGGGCGTGCTTCCATATTTTGCGAAAGCTGGTTTTCCGACATTTGAAGAATCAGGTCTTTGGACGCAAAAGGCGCATCACCCGTCCGGATGACTTCGACAACCTTCATCAAGTCTGCGGCAGTCCCGGCAAGCCCGACACCGCCGGAAGGATATTCATCTGACCGGAAAACACGTTCCGGTGAAAAATGGAAATACCGATCGTCAGGTGAAGTCAGGAACTGATCCTCTGCCATCCGGGTCAGTTTTTTCGCATCATCCAGATAATAGGCAGCCGCTACCCGGTTTTTCTGCTGGATGGAAACATAAAAAGTGGTGTCGATGATGCCCAATGGTGTCAGAAGCAGTTCCTTCATGGCAGTCGGAAAATCTGTACCATGCGCTTTGGCAATGACGGCACCCAAGACATCTGGTGCCAGGGAATAAAGCCAGCTGGTACCGGGGGTAAATGCCAATGGCGCTGAACCGATGCGGCGGACGTTTTCAAGCAGACTGATGCCCGTGATGTCCAGCCCATCAGTCACACCTGCTGTGGCATAGGGCCCGTCTTCTTTTTGTGCCCAGCGGTAATCAAGCCCTGCCATATGGCTCAGTAGGTGCTTGATGGTGATGATGGGAACACTGCCATCAGGCAGTTTTGGCATGAAATCAGGCAGCCAGTCAGTGACTGGATCATCAAAATGGATTTTCCCCTGTTCAATGAGGGCGGCAACCGCCAGGCTGGTAAAGGCTTTGCTGATGGAAGCAAAGCGGAAAAGCGTGTTTTCCTGCATCGGGATACCTGCCTCAATATCTGCCATGCCTGCTGCTTTGGCATAGACAGGTTCTCCATTCAGGGAAACAAGGACTACAATGCCGCTGGTCATTTTCCGGTCAAGATTATCAGCAATGGCTTGGTCGATTTTCTGGGTCAGTTGGTTCAGCATGATGGTCATTGGAGTGGTTAATGGGATGATGGCGGTTTCTTGGCGATTGATGGTGTCAGCAAGAAAATTAAGGTTATACTAACGTGTCTTTTTCTTGTGTCAATCCATTATTGGGAGAAAATAAAAATGGCAAACCGTTTCAAGGGAAACAAGGTTTACAGCGGCGAACTGGTTTTTGGAGGCTGCGGCTGTTTGGATACCAACAAGATCACTATCTTGAAAAGGACCAAAGGCTGGATTGTCTTCAAACAGGAATTCATCAAGAAGATTTTCCGGATGCGGCGTAATTATGCGGCAAATTTCGGTGACTGCATCCATACCCGTTTCGATGACTTTTACGCCAATTCCCTGGAACCGACCATCGAACCTTTCTGATTGAGGTGCAGCGGATTGACCGCTGAAACATGCGGTTGTCTCACGTTATCCATTGATTGGCATTGCTCCTATTGATAGGAGCTTCCCTGAAAATCCTGCGCTTGGTAGCAGGATTTTTTGCAGGATGTCATACCGCCAATATGGCATAATTTCCCTTAATCTCAAAACCTTTTCAGGAAACAGCCATGAAATATGATGTTGTTATCGTCGGCAGTGGACTTGCCGGTCTTTCCGTTGCCCTCCGTCTTCCCCAGACTTTCAGGATTGCGGTTATCTGCAAACGGACTTTCTGGGAAAGTTCCAGCAATCTGGCACAGGGAGGCATTGCCGCAGTGCTGAATCCTGTGCTGGACAGTACCAGCAAACATTTTGAAGATACGCTGACAGCCGGTGCCGGACTGTGTGATGAAGCGGCGACTCAATTCATCGTTGAACATGGCGGTGAGGCAATTGACTGGCTGATCAGCCAGGGTGTGCCCTTTTCCCGGGAATCATCAGACAACAGCGATTACCATCTGACCCGTGAAGGCGGCCACAGTCAGCGGCGTATTTTCCATGCGGCGGATGCCACAGGTCATGTGGTTCAGGAAACCTTGGAAAAGATCATCCGTAACCGCCCCAATATTCAGCTGTTCGAGAACCACTGTGCCGTTGACCTGATTACTTCTGAAAAACTGGGTGACAGCAGTCAGCCAGTCAGATGTTATGGTCTGTATGTGCTGGATGTGGCAAATGGTGTTGTCCGCACGTTTGCTGCCCGTTATACCGTGCTGGCAACTGGTGGTACCGGCAAGGTCTATCTCTATACCACCAATCCGGATACTTCCACAGGGGATGGCGTTGCAATGGCATGGCGTGCCGGTTGCCGGGTTTCCAATATGGAATTTGTCCAGTTCCATCCGACTTGTCTCTATCATCCTTACGCCAAATCGTTCCTGATTTCGGAAGCTGTGCGTGGTGAAGGCGGTCTGCTGAAACTGCCGCCTGATGCGGGTGCAGATGTGGGAAAGCGTTTCATGCCGGAACATGATGACCGTGCTGAACTGGCTCCCCGCGACATCGTTGCCCGCTCGATTGACTTTGAAATGAAAAAACGGGGGCTGGATTATGTCCATCTGGATATCAGTCATCAGGATCCTGAGTTTTTGAAATCCCATTTTCCGACCATCTATGCCCGCTGCCTGGAACTGGGCATTGATATGACGAAAGAACCGATTCCGGTGGTGCCTGCCACGCATTTCTCTTGCGGCGGTGTGGTGACGGATACCCAAGGGCGAACCGACATCGGGAACCTTTATGCAGTTGGGGAAACCGCCTGCACAGGTCTGCATGGTGCAAACCGTCTGGCAAGCAACTCTTTGCTGGAATGTTTGGTTATTGGCAAAGCAGCAGCGGAACATATCGTTTCCCAGCCGGAAGAACCTGTCCGTGATTTGCCCGAATGGGATGAAAGTCAGGTGTCAAACGCCAATGAAGATGTCGTCATTTCCCAGAACTGGGATGAACTGCGGCTTTTTATGTGGAACTATGTAGGCATTGTCCGCACGACAAAACGGCTGGAACGTGCCCAGCACCGCATCAATTTGCTGCGGGAAGAAATTGATGAATATTATGCGAATTTCATCATCAGCCAGGATCTATTGGAATTGCGTAACCTAGTGGATGTCGCTTCCCTGATTGTCGAAAGCGCCCTTTCGCGAAAAGAAAGCCGGGGACTGCATTACAATGCCGATTATCCGGCAACATTCCCGAAAGGCATGCCAACCGTCCTGACACCAGCACGAAAACGCAGGAATTGAACCGGCTTAGAGACAGAAAAATCAGAACGGAAATTTCGGGAGTGTATTCCTGATTCTGTCCATTTCTTCTTCTTTTTTAGTCAGATGCTGGATACCCTTTGCGATTTTTCCTGTTTTCTGCGATGAGGCGCCCTAACGGAAATTCCTGATGATTTTGTGCAGCTGTTGTTGCAGGTCATCCATCTTGAGAAGCTGGGTGACCTGTGTAACGGAATTTCCTATGTTTCACCAATTTATCTGCCTATCAGTCCTTACTGACTTTCAAGTTTTTTCGGTATAATAAACACTTAGCGCGGGGTTTGCTCCCTTTGATGCTATATTTTGCGTTTTGACATTCCACTACATGCTTCAACATGGGCCCCTTCAAACCATTTTCTTTGACCACATGGCTCAAGTACAGGATTCTTGCCAAAGTGTCCCTAGGAAAGATGCGTCGGCATTACCACACAAAGTACAAAGCGCAGAGCCGAATCCTGGACGAATTCAAGCGGATTAATTATCTTCCTGGACTCCATCCATTCCGCATTGCGCGTATGCAAAATGCCATCAATGATTCCTTGGATAAAGAAAACAGGATAAAGATAACTCCAAAAAGAGAGGGAGGAAGACGAATCCTGTATGTTACAGACTATCTGGATATTATCGGTGGCACTGAAACACGTCTTGAAAAGCAACTCAGATGGCTTACTAAGGCGGGTTTTGAATGTCTGATTATGGTCAATCGATCCCAACGGTGTAAGTTACTTGAATGTTATCCCAATCTCCACCTGATTTTCTATGCAGAAAACTTCTCAAGCACCCTCGTTACATTTGTAAAATATGCTAACATTGATTTTGTTGAGTTCCAGGCCAAAAAAATAGACTATTTGAGTAATGTTAACTTTGAAGAACTCAACAATGTCTGCACTACAGGCTTGTGCATCCACTCAGTCATTGAGTTGGATGCTATTGACTTCAGGTGGTTCACCTATGTCTTCAGAGCAACATCTTCGTGGGGAGAAAAGCAACTTGAGCATGTCAAACACATCCCGAATTGGGTAGAATATGCTGAAAACCAATGGAATTATTCAGCTCAAGAAAAGGCACTTTTCATCTCTAGGTTAGACAGAGAAAAACTACCGACCCTGAAATCGTTTATTGCGGCCTGTAAAAAGCTTGGGTGTAATTTTGAGGTTGCAGGCCCTATCCAGCAGTCTGAAAACACTGAACTCAATGCCTTGCTGGCAAACATCGGTAGCACCCGTTATCTTGGGATGATTGACACCAGAGTATTTCTCAATGCACACGTCAATGACTACCTTTTCATTGGTGGTGTTGGGCAAGTCTCTATTGAGGCTGCAGGTTATGGCATTCCATCACTTATTTGCACACACCATGCAAATGCTGACTTCTCACGTTTCGTTACGCAGGCTAATTTTAATGACTTTGTCCTGCGTAATTTTGTTATCAGTAGATGGTACCCCTCTGATTTAAATGGTGATTTGGAGCATTTCAGGCGGAGCCTTGCTTCTGCAACTTTCGATGAATTCAACGTAGTTGACGCTCTACGCCAAAAGCTGTCGTCAGAAAAAATCCTTGGCGATTATATTGACATGCTCAATGAAGCCCAGACCTTCAAAAACTAGACAAATTTTACTAACAACCATGGGATTCTTGAGACAAATTTTAAGAGCGCTATGTCGGCTGTATACGTCGTTTAAGTATAGGAACTGTAAGATCTGGCGAAAGCAATATGCATTAAGACACATCAAAGGAGTGACCGGTAAGCTCTATAAAAAAACACTCAAAGGGGAATTCCATACCTTTTTCTACGCATCTGAAATTAAGCACCGAAATTTTTTCAGAACTCGCTTTGACTATTGGTTGTGCTGGATTTTATTAGGTGCAATTCCCCGAGATTACTTTGCCTATTGTTTTTTCGATATGCCTTGGCATGACCGTGTCAAACATGTGACACAGACCGAACTAACGTTTGTCAATGACTGGCTAAATAATCCTGCTCAAAAAGAATTGCTCGACAACAAGGCAAAATTCAACGCACACTATGCAGATTTCATCAAAAGAAAATGGTGCGACCCCGCAACACTCTCTAAAGGAGCTTTTATTGCTTTGTTTGCCGATACTGATGCAATTGTCGTCAAAACACAAACGGGATTGGGAGGGCATGATGTCCATGTATTCCGAGGGACTGACCTCTCTGAATTATACGACTCACTTGCCGCCTCACCTATGCAGTTGGTTGTCGAGACTCTTGTCAAACAACAGGGGATGCTCCATGATTTCAACCCTTCCTCTGTGAATACTATCCGCATGACGACAGTCAGGATAGGCAATGATGTGCGACTTCTGCACGCCTATCTCCGGATTGGACGGAGCGGGTCTGTCACCGACAATGTATCTTCAGGAGGTATGGGCTTCCTGATTAATCGTATGGATGGTTCGATACAACAAGGCTTTTCCTTTAGTTCATTCAACCTTGTATCGCATCCAGATTCCGGTATCCGTATAACAGGCAATATAATTCCAAAGTGGAATATGTTGATTGACTTCGTTACTAAGGCGCATCTGTTTGCACCTGAAGGATTGCATCTAATCGGTTGGGATGTTTGTTTGAGTGATGACGGGATATCCTTGATTGAAGGCAATTCAGGACCGGGGTTCCCTCCAATAGCGAATCCAGACGAAAATCATTGGGCGGAGCTTGCCGACTGCATGGATGCAGTTTTTCCTGAATGACTGTTTTGCATTATTGCACTGCTTATTCCACAGTGCCTTCATTTTAGCAAAATCAAAACCCAAAGCCTGTTTAGGCAAAAAGCTTTGCAATTCAGGAGCAACCTGGAAATCAATTCTTGAAGATGTTCAAGGAACTGGATTGAGTGTAGATGCCAACCGTCCTGACACCAGCACGAAAACGCAGGAATTGAACCGGCTTAGAGACGGAAGAATCAGAACGGAAATTTCGGGAGCGTATTCCTGATTCTGTCCATTTCTTCTTCTTTTTTAATCAGGTGCTGAATACCCTCTGCGATTTTTGTGTTCTGGTTCATGTTCGCAAAGTCAATGGCGGACAGTTTCTGCTGATTTCGGATGGTAAGGTCTGCACCGTTGTCATAGAGCAGTTTCACCGTATAGATATATCCTGCCTCTGCCGCCATCATGACCGGAGTGGTGCCGTTCGGTGATGCAGCGTTGACAAACGCATCTCGCGCCAACAGCATCTTGACGATATTGTTGTTGCCGTTGGCGGCGGCATAATGCAACGGTGTCCAGCCGTTCTTATCGACTTTTGCGCCTTTCTTCAGCAGTTTCAAGACAGCCTGCTCATTGCCCTTGTAACAGGCAATCATCAACGCATTGTCACCGTTGAAAGCGGTAGTATCCAGTTTGGTCCGTTTGTCTGCCAATAGAACGTCAAGCACGTGGTTGGAATCTTCCCGCATCGCCAGGATAAGCCCGGTATCTCCCCGCTTCATTTCCTGGGTATTGGGGTCAAACCCTGCTTTCAGCATATCCTCAACCTTGCCGGTATGGTCGTTCTGGATGGCAATGAACCAGTCATTCTCCTCATCCGCAGCGGCAGGAACAGACAGGTTGAAAACAGCAAGGAAAGCCATCAACAACGCTAAGATGAAACGGTTCTTGATAAGAGAAAACATGGCAGACAATCTATTCAATCAGTGGCGGGATTGATGCCAAACAGGCGGAAATAATTTTCAGCAGTAATCTGACCGATTTTATCAATAGTCATGCCTCTGACAGCGGCAAGCTGTTTCGCGACTTCCACGACATAAGTCGGCTCATTCGTCTTCCCCCGGTAAGTCTGGGGTGTCAGCCATGGGGAGTCTGTCTCAATCAGCAATCTGTCTAGAGGAACATAACCGGCGACTTTGCGGAGGTCTTTGGAAGCAGGATAAGTCAGAATGCCGGAAAAGGAGATATAGAACCCCATATCCAGTGATGCCTTGGCAATCGCCAGACTTTCATTGAAACAATGCATCACACCGGCATAACCGCCTTTGTCAATCCCTGCGCCCTCTTCTCCCAAGATCCGGATAGTATCCTCTGCGGCATCGCGGGTATGAATGACCAAGGGCTTGCCGCAGATTCTGGAAGCACGTATCTGTGTTCTGAAACGGTCCATCTGCCATTTTTGTTTGGGCTTCACGCGGTAGTAATCCAGCCCGGTCTCCCCGATTGCCACAACTTTGGGGTGCTGTGCCAGGGCAACGATTTTCTCAATCTCCGGTTCTTCAACGCCTTGGGGATTCGGATGTACCCCGACAGTCGCATGGATATTGGGTTTCCTTTCCGCCAGTTTCAATGCCTGGGGGAAATCCTCAAGACTGATGCAGACGCACAATGCATGGGAAACCTGGTTGTCTTCCATCCGTTCCAGGATTTCATCCTGTCGTTTTGCCAGGTCCCTTAAGTGAAGATGACAATGTGAATCAATATACATATCCGTTTTCAAGCTGTGGCATAAAGTAATTATTTTATCGAACCGGCTGGCTTAACCTGAAAATATTTTGCTGTATTCAATCAGCATATCTTCGATAACCAACCGTGGCACCAGTGGATGTTCAGCAGTCCTGCGCCGGTCAACCATCTGTTTGACGACAGCCAGCAGCTTGTGCAGGTCTGTCTTGACTGCCAGTCGCTCAATGGTCTGTCGGTGTCTTGGGTGATAACGGATGGTATCTGCTTGACGTTGTGAAACCAGGTCATATAGCCAGCGCTGTACCCAGATGACAGACTGCCGTACTGGGACTTTCTGAAGCTGTTCAGCCGTTTTCAAGATGTTTGCCAGATTCGGCAGTGCCAAACAGTCCAGCAGGATGGCGTGCTCACTGCTGTTCAGGTCTGTTGCTGATGCTTTCAGGGCTGCCAACGGTGCGCCCCCCTGCTCTGCCAGCCAGATTTCCGCATCTTTGACCTGCTGCTGTTCCAGCCATGCCAATGCTTCTGCCTTGTCAGGCAACGGAAAAGCCAGTTTCCCGCACCGTGACAAGATGGTTGGCAGCAACGCCCCCAGCTGGTTGGTTACAAGCAGGAAAAACGTCTGTGCAGGCGGTTCCTCCAGCATCTTCAGCAGTGCATTGGATGCTTCAACAGTCATGGCTTCAACCGGATAAATCAGGATGACCCGGAAACCGCCACGGTGTGTCGTAATGTTGACAAAATCGTGCAGCTGCCTGATGGCATCTATCGGAATCTTCTTGGAAGGCTGCTTGGTTTTCTTGCCGGTATCATCACCATCGGTATCAGCATTGGACATTTCACCGTCTGAGGAAACATCCAACGCATCAGGAGCTAGCCGCTGATAATCAGGATGGGAACCTTGTTCAAACCATCGGCATGAACTGCATTGGCCGCAGGCATATCCTTCACTTTGCCGGTTTTCGCACAATAAGGTCTTCGCCCAAATCTCTGCAAAATCCTCAATACCAGTCCCTTCTGGCCCATGAAAAATCAACGCATGGGGCATCGACTGCCCCATCGTCTGAAGCCGCTGCCAGTTTTTCTGATGCCAAGGGTATATCGGTTTTTCCATTTGGGTAATCTTGGTGATGTCAAAGAATCAATTTGAGGCATCCATCATGGGTTGGATGATACCAGCAATCTGGCGTTGGATGGCGGCGATGTTCTGAGAACTGTCGATAATCCTGAAACGTTCCGGATCAGCTTCTGCACGTTTTAAGTAACCGGTTCTTGCCCGCAAGAAAAAGTTCCTTTTTTCCTTTTCAAATTTGTCCGGAACATGGACTCCTTTTCGCCTTTTTTCTGCGAGAGTTGGAGATAGGTCAAACAGCAGTGTCAGGTCTGGCTGAAAACCTTCCAACACCCAATTTTCGAGCTGTTCCAGCTTCGACCAAGAAAACTGCTTGCCTGCCCCTTGATAGGCAAATGACGCGTCAGCAAAACGGTCAGAGATGACCCAGGTTCCCTGACGCAGTGCCGGCAGTATCTTCTGTTCCAGATGTTCCTGACGGGCAGCAAACATCAGCAGTGCTTCAGTCGCGACAGCCATTTCCTGATGCAAAAGAAGTTCACGCAGTTTTTCACCCAAAGGGGTTCCGCCAGGTTCACGGGTAATAATGTTCTTAATGTTGACTTTTGTCAGCATCCCTGAGACAAACTGGATATGCGTGGACTTACCGGCGCCGTCAATGCCCTCAAATGTGATGAATCTGCCTTTTTTTGCTGTTGTCATCGTGTATTTAAACCTCAATCCGCACTGTCCCCCAGAAAAAAGGACACACAGACAATCTTATCTTAAATTCAGCATTTTTCGAAAAAAACACCCCGTCAATCAGCCAACAAGCCTTTCATCTGCTTTAAACCACTGCTGCCGGAATTCCTGTGGTGACAGGTATCTCAATGCCGAATATGGATGTGCCGAACCCCTTCTTTCGTAGAAAAAGTATCCCAAACGCCTGACAGCTTGTAAAATTATCTGCTAGGTTATTCGTTCAATCCAGTTTGAAGAAGACACCATGATAGACAATAATCAGTTTACCCCCCCCCGCAAATTCTGGAATCGAATACATCCATAAGTGATGATTCGCGAGAAAAGAACATTGATGCCCTTGAAAAGCTGCTGAACCAGATTGAAGCGGCATCATCGGCACAGTCCAGATTCACAGGCTCCCACCAAAGGAACAAAGGCACACGGTTCGAGACGCTCTGCCAGAACTACTTCCAGAAAGAACCGACTTACAGGGGGCTGTTTTCCAAAGTTGAATCTTTCAGGCAATGGGCGGAAAACCACCCTGAACTGTCGGTCAATGCCAAAGACATCGGTATTGATTTGGTTGCGACCTTTGCCGATAACACCACGGGTTATGCCGCCATCCAGTGCAAGTTTTACGGCAAGCATCAGACTGTTCCCAAAGCAGGGATTGATTCATTCCTGGCGGCGTCCAGCAAACCGTTTTTCACCCATCGCTATATCGTTGCCACCAACGAAAAATGGAATGACAACGTCACCAGCGAACTGCGTAACACCTTTCCACCGACATCTATCCTGACAAGGAAAGACCTAGCCGAGTCAGCCATTGACTGGAATGCGTACCTCAAGAATGATACTGATGTAAAACTGATTGCCCCCAGGAAACCCCGTGGCTATCAGGTCAGCGCCATCAGGGATGTTGTCAGGGGACTGGAAGAGGCGGACCGGGGCAAGCTGATTATGGCCTGCGGCACCGGCAAGACCTTCACCTCGATGAAATTTGCGGAAGAAATCGAAGGGAAAGGCGGTTTCGTCATGTTCCTTGTCCCTTCCCTCTCACTGCTGTCACAGACGCTCTCTGACTGGAAGCAGAACTGCCAGTATCCCATCAACGCTTATGCCGTCTGCTCGGATTCCAAGATCGGCATGGCTGATTTGACGGACATTGACAACCTGCTGTCTGTGACTGAACTGAACTACCCTGCCACAACAGACCCCGGGATACTGGCCAAAAAGGTCAAGAAAGACCTGCTGGACAGGGATTCGATGACCGTTATCTTCTCAACCTACCAATCCATTGAGACTGTCCATCAGGCGCAGAAAGATTTTGGCTTGCCTGAAATCGGCCTGACCATCTGTGACGAAGCCCACAGAACAGCCGGGGGATATCTTGTCGATTTCGACGCGCCGGTTGACAGCGAAGAAAGCGCGTTTACCCGCATTCATAACAATAGTTACATCCGTTCCAGGAAACGGCTGTATATGACAGCCACCCCCAAGATTTACGGCAAGACGGCCAAGCAACAGGAAAAGGATGGTGAAGCTGTCATCTATTCAATGGATGATGAATCGGTTTTCGGCAAGACGCTGCACGAAATCACCTTCCGGGAAGCTGTGGCATTGGGCAGCCTGGTGGATTACAAGGTCATTGTGCTGACTGTCAGTGAAGAGGTTGCCGGAAACAAACTCTCCTATGACGCCACGCAGAATGGCGGTATCAGTATTTCCAACTACGCCAAGATCATCGGCACCTGGCGGGCGCTGACCAAGCAGGATTTAAGGAACAATCCCGCATTGGGCGATGACCTCCAGCAGATGAAACGGGCGGTTGGCTTCGCGCAAGTCATCAACCCGAAAGAAAAAGGCGACAGCGTTGCCTCAAAGCAGTTCGCGCAAAATTTCCAGCAAGTCATTGAAGATTACAAAGAATCGGTCAGGGAACGGTTGATCGAGAAAGACGGCAACCTTGATGAAGAAGCCTTCAACGCGGAATTTGCCCTGGCTTGTGACACCCGCCATATTGACGGAACCATGAACGCCAATGAAAAAGGCGCATTGCTGGACTGGCTCAGGGCGTCACCGGAAGAAGACCATTGCAAAATCCTGTTCAATGTCCGCTGTCTCTCAGAAGGAGTTGATGTCCCCGCCCTGGATGCCGTGGTCTTCCTCTCACCCCGTAAGTCACAGGTAGATGTTGTCCAGACCGTGGGACGCGTCATGCGGACATCCCCCAAGACTCATAAAAAGCGGGGCTATGTCATCATCCCCATTGTCACCCCGCCGCAAGTAGAGGCGGACTTGGTACTGAACAACAACCGGGAGTTCGATACCGTCTGGCAGGTGCTCAAGGCGCTGCGCTCGATTGATCCTGAATTTGGCGCGATTGTTGATGGCCAATTGAAGAAAATCGACTCCGACAAGATTGAAGTCATCAGCCTGACTGAAAAAGTCACCAAAAAGGGCAAAGGCGGAAACACCACACCCAGAACCGGCATCAAAAAGAAAAAAAAGGCCAAAACCAAGGATGGCACCGCTCCCATTCAAGGGGAACTGACCTTTGACCATGACCAGATTCTTGAAGAAGAACTGAAAGCCCGTATCGTCAAAAAAGTGGGCAATGTCAGGGAATGGGAAGAATGGGCGGCGGATGTCGGCGCGCTCTGCCAAGAACAGATCAAGCATCTGAAAACCATTGTCAGTGACCCGGCCAACGCCAGGCAGGCGGAAGCTTTTGAGACCTTTCATAACGAGCTGAAAGCCACCATCAATGACGCCATGCGCGCTGATGACGCCCTTGAGATGCTGGGACAACACATAGTCACCAAGCCGGTTCTGGACGCCCTGTTCTCAGAATACCCGTTCACAGAACAGAATCCCATTTCCAAGGCCTTGACCAGTGTGCTGGATGTGCTGGACAAGAAAGAAATATCAAACGCCAGCAAACAGCTCAAAGACTTCTATGATTCGGTGAAATTCCGGGCAAAGAACATCACCAGCCTCGCGGAACGGCAGATTGTTGTCCGGGAACTGTTTGAGAAATTCTTCAAGATCGCTTTCCCCAAGACACAGGACAAACTGGGGATTGTCTTCACCCCGGAACCGATTGTCGATTTCATCAACCAGTCTGTCGCAGACCTGTTGGAGCAGGAATTTGGAGTGACACTGGCGGACAGGGGCATCCATATCCTTGACCCATTCGCTGGCACGGGCACTTTCTTTACCCGGATGATGCAGAAAGGCCTTATCCCGCTGGATAGACTGCCGCAGAAATTTGATGAAGAACTGCACGCCAATGAAATTGTCCCATTGGCGTACTATGTCGCGTCAATGAACCTGGAAGCCGCCTTCCATGACCTGATACCAGACAGCAGATACAACCCCAACAATGTCATGGTCTGGACAGACACGTTTGCCGACAACCAAAAGTCTGACATGTTCCAGACCTCGCTGGCGGAAAACAACGCCAGACTGGCCAGACAGCAATCACAGGACATCCGCATCATCATCAGCAACCCGCCCTATTCAGTCGGGCAGGAAAATCAGAATGATGACAACCAGAACGAACACTATGAACAGCTGGACAAACGGCTGGCAGAAACGTATGTCATTAAAGGCGGCACATCAATGAAAAAGAGTCTTTATGACTCCTATATCCGCGCCTACCGATGGGCGTCAGACCGAATCGGCGACAAGGGCATCATCGGGTTTGTGACCAATGCCGGTTGGATTGAAACCAACAGCGCTGACGGGATGCGGAAATGCCTGGCAGAAGAATTTTCCAGCATCTATGTCTATCACTTGAAAGGCAATGCAAGAACTGTTGGAGAACAAAGACGTAAAGAAAGAGGCAATGTCTTTGGCGAAGGCAGCCGCACGCCGGTTGCCATTGTGCTGTTGGTCAAGAACCCCGACGCGAAAGAACAGGGCAAGATTTACTTCAATACCGTGGATGACTACCTGACCGCAGAAGAAAAACTGGCACAGGTCACAAAGAACGCGTCTGTTCTCAACATGGACTGGCAAACCATCATCCCGGACAGCCATGGCGACTGGCTGAACCAGCGGGATGATGCTTATGGCAATTTCATGCGGATGGATGGCAAAAAAACAGCCGAACAGGCTATTTTCAAGAACTTCTCATTGGGAGTTATTACAAGTCGGGACGCTTGGGTATATAACAGTAGTGGCATTAGTATTACAAAAACAGTTAGTAGTTCTATTACAGCATACAATTCTGCAATCAATGATTTCCTAAAAGGAGACTCTCCAGATCCAGACATTATCAGGCAGAAATATAGCAATGAAATAAAATGGTCAAGCACTTTGAATATGAGATTCTCCAAGAAAAGAAAATCTCATTTTAATAAATCGAAAATTCGACTATCCATATACCGTCCGTTTGTCCTGCAAAAGTTATATTATGACAAAGATGGTGGTTTTACCCATACTCCGGGTATATGGGATAGCTTTTTCCCAAATGCAGATTCAGAAAACCTTGTGATTGCTATTAACCAGGGCACTAGAGGTGATGAACAAATCGCCATCATGACAAATAAACTGACTGATCGGCATTTTAATGGCGATACCCAATGTTTCCCCCGCTACCTCTATACAGAAAACACCAAGCGGCGAAACGATGACCTGTTTGCCGGGGAACAGCCTGTTGGCAGAAAGGATGGCATCACCCCTGAGGCGCTGGCGCATTTCAGACAGGCCTATCCTGACCATGAAATGGATATAACGGTGGATGACCTGTTCTATTACATCTACGGCATCCTGCATTCAGAAGATTACCGGAAGCGGTATGCTAACAATCTGATGAAAGAACTGCCCCGCATCCCCAGGGTTGCCACCTACGCGCAATTCCAATCATTCAGTGATGCCGGACGTAAACTGGCAAACTTGCATGTCAACTATGAGTCTGTGCCTGAGTATCCGGGTGTAACCATCAGCGTCAATGACGAGAGTGACCTGAACAAATACCGGGTCTCCAAGATGAAATACGGCAAGATTCCCGGCAAAACCGGCAATGCCGGCAAAGACAAGACCAAAATTATCTATAACGGCAATATCACCATTGACGGCATCCCGCTTGAGGCCCAGGAATATATCGTCAACAAACGGTCAGCCTTGGACTGGATACTGGAACGTGCTGATTACCGGGTGGACAAGGCCAGTGGCATTGTCAATGACTTCAATGACTATGCCAAAGAACTGGGAAACCCACGGTATCCGCTGTCATTGGTCTTGCGTATCATCACCGTCAGTCTTGAGACCATGAAAATTGTGAAAGCGCTGCCGCCATTGGAAATTCATCCGCTGGACAGGTGAAGCATGATGAGATATCCGGCTGATCAGCCATCCAGCCCATCATTTCTTCAGAATGTACTGCTCAACCGCTTTGTTATGGTCTTCCAGATTACTGGAAAACTCACTGGTGCCATCCCCTCTTGCTACGAAATAGAGGGCATCGGTATCTGCCGGATGGAATGCCGCTTCAAGCGCAGCTTTGCCAGGCAACGCAATCGGAGTCGGTGGCAGTCCCTTCCGTGTATAAGTATTGTAAGGGGTATCCCGCAGCAGGTCAGCTTTATGAATCTTGCCATCATACCGATTGCCCATGCCATAAATCACCGTTGGGTCTGTCTGAAGCTTCATACCTTTTCTTAACCGGTTGATGAAAACCCCGGCAATCATGTTCCTGTCTTTGGCATGTCCGGTTTCCTTTTCAATAATGGAAGCCATGATCAATGCTTCATAGGCAGATCGATAAGGCAGGTTGGTATCTCGATTTTCCCAAAGAGCATCCAGTTTTTTCAGCAGGGTTTTATGTGCCAGCTCATAAATCCTGATGTCTGAAGCGTCTTGCTTGAACTGATAAGTGTCTGGGTAGAACAGTCCCTCACCATGGGTATATTCGATACCCAGTTTCTGCATCAACTCCTTGTCGGAAAGCCCAGCAGTCTCATGTTTCAATGCTGAATGTGCATCAATAGCTTTGCGCATCTGGTGGAAAGTCCAGCCCTCGATGATGGTGACAGATTCAATCGCAAAGATACCGTTTGAGAGCTTCTGCATCAGGCGATAAGGCGACTCTCCTGCCCGAATATCATACGGACCGGGCTTGATGGCTGAATCACGTCCTGTAATCGTCATCAAGATAGCAAACAGCGTTTCGTTGATATTGTCATTGTCGCTGTTCATCCGTGCAGTGACATCCGACAGCGTGTCAGCGGTCTGGACTTCAAAACGGACAGGCTTGCCCTTTGAGAAAACCGGCATCCATGCCCAAAGCAGGAAAGCCGCAACCAAAACGACAATCACCCCAACAGCGATACCACCGATCCACAAGCGGTACCGGCTTTGGGGCTTGCTATTCTTGGTTCTGCTGTTTTTCGCGGTGGTTCCTGTTTTCTTTTTCGGCTTCATGATGCGGTTATTGCACAGTCAGTACCCTGTTTGGGCACTCAGCTATAATACGGAAGGAAATATACTCTAAATAACAGATTTTTTCTGCATTTCATCAGCGAAAAGGATTGGTTGTGCCTGAAATTCTTGAACAGTATCCAGAAGGGTTTGCTGCACCATTGATATCTATGGGAATCTTGTCTCTTGAAGGGGCAGATGCCATTTCATTCATCCACCGTCAACTGAGCAATGACATCGAACACCTTGGTGATGATGAAGCGAGGCTTGCCGCCTACTGTACCCCGCAAGGCCGGGTACTGGCACTGTTCACCGTCTGGAAAGACAACGGCAAGATATTGCTGGTTTTACCCAAAGATAGTATTCCTGCCATCCAGAAACGCCTGCGTATCTATGTCTTACGGGACAAAGTCACCATTTCGGATATTTCTGAACAGTATCAGGTCTATGGCATCTACGGTGAAAAGGCTTTAAGCTACCTGGGGCTTTCTGCCGATGCTTCCGCTGAAACCTATGCCAAGATGGAAAATGAAGCAGGAACCCTCATCCGCTGGAAAGAGGTTGCAGACATCCCCCGTTGGCTGTTTTTTGTGAAAAATCCTGATGCTTTGGCATTACCTGAAAAATACCTGGCAGACGAAAACGCCTGGCGGTTGACAGAAATCGAAGCCGGTATGCCGCGTGTCAACCTTGCTTTGCAGGACCGCTTCCTGCCGCAGATGCTGAATCTGGAACTACTGGGCGGACTTTCTTTCACCAAAGGCTGCTATCCAGGGCAGGAAATTGTCTCACGGGCGAAATACCGGGGGGCCGTCAAATCAGGGCTGTTCAAAGGCGTATTGCCCATGGATGTCGCTAACACACTCTCCCTGCCTGACGGCACTGCCCTCTTCAACCATACTGGCAATGCATGCGGAACGGTCATCATGTCAGCCAGCAATAGCAAAGCAATTCATATCCTGACGGTTGCAAGATTTGATGATGTGCAGGCAGGGACATTGCATCTTGGCAGTGAGGATGGTCCTGCGGTGCTATTGTCATCTTGCTGACGTCAAGCCGCAAAATCCTTTAAATCCATTGTCAAGAAAGTCTCGAACGGGATATATTTTGACTTGAAACATATCAAAATATCATCATAACCAATTGATTTTCTTGATAGTTTACAAATAGATGTTGTTGGCAAGGCAGTCTAGTTGTCCTTTACGGCAGGCGGCGCGTTGGCAAGACAGAATTGCTGCGGCATTTCTGCAAGGATAGGCATGCCCTGTTCTACACCTGCACTGAAGTACCTGACAGTGCGCAACTGACAGCTTTCAGCCATGCCATCCTGAAAACCGGTATCCCTGCATCCAGATACATTGACCAGTTCAATAACTGGGAAGCCGCTTTCACGGCATTGGCGGACATCCCTGCTTCTGGCAAGAAACTCGTCATCATTGATGAATTCCCTTATATGGCAAGGGCGAATCCGGCCATCCCTTCCATCCTGCAGAAAATCTGGGATACCAAACTGAAAGAACAGGATGTCATGCTGGTACTTTGCGGAAGCGCCATGTCTTTCATTAAAAAGGAAATCCTTTCAGAAAAGAATCCGCTTTACGGACGGGC
Organism: Oxalobacter sp.; assembly: GCA_963618105.1. Taxonomy (GTDB): domain Bacteria; phylum Pseudomonadota; class Gammaproteobacteria; order Burkholderiales; family Burkholderiaceae_D; genus Oxalobacter. The sequence goes on from CAVERB010000032.1 coordinate 21,501, forward strand.
AACCGGCATCCTGCCTGTTAAAGAAATGGGCTTCTATGATGCCATCCAGTTTGTTCCCCATTATTCACCTGAAGACAAAATTGCAACTTATGCTATTGTCGGCGGAACTCCGCATTACCTCAAACAGTTCAACCCTAATCTGTCATTGGCTGAAAACGTCATCAACAATATCTTGACCCGTGGCAGCATCCTTTACAGTGAAGTCGAATTCCTCCTGCGCCAAGAACTCCGTGAAACAGCAACCTACAACACGATCATTGAAGCGATTGCATTAGGAAACACCAAACTCAACGACATTCATACAAAAACACAGATTGAACGGACAAAACTGTCTGCTTACCTGCGCAACTTGCTTGAGCTTGGTATCATCATACGGGAATTTTCCGTCAATAACCCGCTCAAGGAAAAGGCAAAATCCCAACGGGGTCTTTACCGGCTGAGTACCGCCTATTTCCGTTTCTGGTATCACTTCGTCTTTCCCAACCTGTCTGCACTCGAAATGGGGGATGCGCAAGGAGTATGGCAACACGAGATCGTGCCCCAAATGAATGCTTATATCTCCCCTGCCTTTGAGGACATCTGCAAGGAATACCTGTACAGACGCAATATCAGTAACCAATTACCCTTCCGCTTTGCACAAATTGGCAGATTCTGGACAAACCAGACTGAAATCGACCTTATGGCTTTTGACAGGGAACACAAACATTTGTTGTTGGGAGAATGCAAATACCGCAATACACCAGTTGATAAAGACGTCCTGGATGGTTTGATGGAGAAAGCAAATGCTATCAGCAACATCCCTCCTACATCAATTATGCTCTTTTCAAAAGGCGGATTTATGGAAAGACTTACCCAAATCCGTGATGACAGGATAAACCTGATTGGGTTGAATGAATTGGTCGGTGTTTGATGGTATGTCTTTGCCTGTAAGGTATTAATAGTGGGTTCTGATGCTCTGTTGAGCTTCTCATCGAGTTCTAATCGTTATCAGAACCCGTATAATGCTATCAACCCGCTTAAACTAAGGCATCAGGATTCTCATGGATAATGCACCGATACAGCCCCAGCCTATCAAGCCTTTTGCTGATGTGACTGCCATCATTTTGGCGGGCGGACAAGGCAAGCGGATGGGCGGTGTGGATAAAGGGCTGCAACTGTTTCAAGGCAGGCCATTGGTTGTCCACATTTTAGAGAGGTTGCAGAAACAGGTCGGTCATATCCTTATCAGTGCTAACCGGCATATAGACCGTTATCAGCGTTATGGCTATCCGGTTTATCCTGATAGTATTGCTGGCTTCCCTGGTCCTTTGGCTGGCTTTCTGACGGGGCTTCAGCATTGCCAGACATCTTATTTGGCAACGGTTCCCTGTGATACGCCTTTTATCCATGATCGGCTGATTGAACGACTGCGCTCAGTGCTTGACGCATCAGGTGATGATATTGCGGTTGCCACGACTGAAGATAGCGGTGTCCAGAAAATTCAATCGGTTTTTACGTTGATGAAAAGCCATCTTGGCAATTCATTGTCAGCTTATTTGAAGGATGGCGGGCATAAGTTGGACCGTTGGTTTGCCACTTTGAAAACCGTTGCAGTCCCTTTTACAGAAAAAGATACTTTCATCAATATCAATACGGTGAAAGAGTTAGCGGCCTGGCAGCAGAAAGATTGTTAAAGAATAGCTTATTAATATCTTATGAATACCTATATACCATCCTCCCCAATGCCGACACCTGACCGTCTGTCTGTCAAACAGGCACAGGAACAGATACTTGCTTCTTTGCCTAAAACGGTTCTAGAAACGGAAAAGGTGCCGCTGTCTCAGGCATTGCACCGCATTCTGGCTAAAGACCTGTTTTCTCCAATGGATGTGCCCGCATTCGATAGTGCTGCGATGGATGGTTTTGCTTTCAAGGGAGAATCTATTGACCTTGCAAAAGACCAGACATTTAATGTGGTTGGGCATTCTTATGCCGGACATCCGTTTGCAGGAACCCTTGCCAAAGGAGAATGTGTTCAGATCATGACGGGGGCTGTTGTTCCTGATGACTGTGATACTGTGGTGCAGCAGGAGAATATTCGCACACTTTCAGATGACCGTATTGTTCTGCCGGCAGGGATGGCTGTGATTGGTAACAATATTCGCCCTGTTGGGGAAAACTTGAGACAGGGAGCACCGATGTTGCCGGCAGGTACGCGGTTGAAACCCCAGCATCTTGGTTTGTTGGCATCGGTTGGCATTGCTGAGGTTTCTGTTTTCAGGCAGCTTTCTGTTGCTGTCTTTTCGACAGGTGATGAGCTTTGCCCTGCTGGAACAACGCTTGAAGCAGGCAAGATTTATGACAGTAACCGGATTATTCTGCTTGGCTTGTTGGAACAGCTTGGATGCCGTGCCGTTGATATGGGTATTATTGAGGATAATCCTGAGAGGCTGGAACAGGCATTGAAAGACACAGCAAAGCAGGCGGATGTCATTATTACTTCAGGTGGGGTTTCTGTCGGTGTTGCAGATTACGCCAAACAGGTGATGGCAAAACTGGGAGGGATTGATTTCTGGTCAGTCAGGATGCGCCCAGGACGGCCGATGGCGTTCGGAAAGATCCTGACGGAAAACCGTGAAACGCCCTTGTTTGGATTACCAGGCAATCCGGTGGCTGCCATGATTTCTTTTGTGTTCTTCGTCAAGAATGCCTTATTGATGATGATGGGAAGCGCACCGCAGTATCCGCAGGCGATCACAGCGGTTTCTACAGCGGATATCCGGAAGAAAACGGGACGCACCGAGTTTCAGAGAGGACTTATCCGCTATCAGGACAATGCTCTGTCTGTCAGTACGACAGGCAATCAAGGGTCAGGCATCATCCAGTCTTTGACAGATGCCAACTGCATCATTTATCTGCCGGAGGAACAAGGTCAGGTGAAGAAAGGGGAAAATGTGCAGGTTTTTCTGATGGATTCCCTGCTCTGATACAGTGCCTTTTGAGAAAACGGTTTTTGCGTTGTATTCAATACCTGATAAGGATTCCAATATGTTCAATATCGGCTGTCATCTTTCTTCATCAAAAGGTATGCTTGCCATGGGTGAGGATGCGCTTTCTATTGGGGCAAATACGTTTCAGTTCTTTACCCGGAATCCTCGAGGCGGAAAGGCGAAGGATCTGGATATTGCGGATTGCAACGCACTGAATGCGCTGATGGTGGAACATCAGTTTGCCAAGGTTATTGCCCATGCCCCTTATACGCTGAATATGGCGGCAAAGGATGAAGGTCTCCGGAAATTTGCGCTGGATACGATTGCAGATGATATGAAGCGGTTGTCTTATATCCCGTCAGCACTCTATAACATTCATCCGGGCAGTCATGTCGGGCAAGGTTCTGAAAAAGGGATTGAGCTGATTACAGCGGTTGTTTCCCAGATTCTAGAAATGGATGTGCAGACACCGCTGCTGCTGGAAACCATGTCTGGTAAAGGCAGTGAGGTCGGCAGGTCGTTTGAGGAAATCCAGACTATCATCAACAACTGTGGCAACCATCCCAGATTAGGGGTCTGCCTGGATACCTGTCATGTCTGGTCAGCCGGGTATGATATTGTCAATAAGCTGGATGAGGTACTGGAATCATTTGATACGGTTATCGGGCTTGACAGGCTTCAGGCAATCCATCTGAACGACAGTATGACGCCTTTCGCCAGCAACAAAGACCGTCATGAGCATATTGGTAAAGGTTCTATTGGTCTGGATGCCATTGTTCAGATCATCAATCACCCTAAACTGTGTCATCTGCCCTTCTGTCTTGAGACACCGAATGACACCAAAGGGCATGGTGTAGAAATTGCCCTGCTGAAAACGAAATACCGGCAATGACCTGTCTTCTTCGGCTCGCAGGTAAGTCTTTTAAAGGTTAGGGTTATTTGATGGTGATGGGATAGCTTGATGCGATATTGGCATCTGACATCCCGTCAGATTCGAGTTTTCCCCATGCTGTAGCAATCGCCTGCCATTCGGCAACATGCAGTGATTTGGCGGAAGCATGTTCTGCTAGGGAACAGCTGCCTGTCAGTTTCGCCATTTCATCCAGTGCCGCTTTCTCTTTTTGCCAGTCTTCAGATTCTGAAGCGGAAACATGTATTTTGACCAGTTGCCGCATCAATGCTTTCAGGCAGATAACAAGTCCCAGTTCTGCCTGCATGCCCTTTTTTTTGATGGCATCCAATTGGGCAAAGAAGCGGGACAGGAACTCTCTGTGGAATGGATTTACCTCGATGCCCGGCAGATAGGTACCTATTTCTGATACCAAATCTTGTCGGTATTTCAACGGCAAGTCAGCAAACCAGTCAATAAAGCTTTCATAGGGTGTCATAAGGCATCTCTTGATATTTCATGTTCTGGAAATCTCAGATTTAGTATGATTTCGTCTCAACGACTGTGTTGTAATGCATGACAGCATCACTATAGCGCCGCATCATCCTATTGTAGGATACTGAACGCTGTTCATGCTTCAATGTATGGTACAGGTCCATCAGTTCGTGCAGTTGGGTATACATGGCGCCCAGCCCTCGGTTTTCATCCCATTGCACGGAAGCTTTTCCGGCTGCAGTTTTCAAGCTATCCAATGACCGGCTGAGTTCCTGAATCTGAATGTCTGCATATTGATAGCCGATCCGTTTCTTATAGATGTCATCCTGTTTCAGGAATGCCATCAGATCCTGAGCATCCAGCAGGCATTGTTCTGCATAATAGCCAACCTTGTTATGATTGTTGGAATAGATCTGAATTCGTCTTTTTGTCTCTTGTTTCTGCAGGACAAGCAGTTGGTCACCGATACGGTTCATCACGGCAATTAAACGGTCATAATCGCCTTTAAGGATGGGGAGAACGGTCTTTGCACCGCGCATATCATCCTGACGATAGCCTTGACTACGGAAATAAGGCAGGCTGGTTTTTTCATCCATCAGGAGTTTTTCTGCGGCAGTGACTGCTTCTTGGATGGCATTATCCAGTTCAGAATTTTCATCGCTTCCAAAAGAGAGTCCTTTTCTGAATTGCGTGATACCGGTATCCAATCCTTTCACCATCGGATAAGGGATGGCACTCTTGCCGTCTGCTTTCATGGTTTTTGTGGTCAGTACATGATAGGAAGGCATCAGACTCCACTGCCCGACCATGATGCTGTTATAGCCACGGACATATGCATTGATTTGCTGATTGCCGGCAGTCTTCTCGAACAGCTTGATGGCGCCTGTATAGGATTCCAGAGCTGCGCCTTCTGCTTCAGCAATGTTCTTGTTCTGATTGATGGTTTCCACCACGGTCGGGATGGCAAAATAACATCCTGACAGGAAACAGGTTCCTGCTATTGCCAATACCGGTAAAAGACGATGCAGCTGCCTGATTTTAAACATATGTTGTCGAAGAAGGGTTTAATCTGTCTCAGGAAACGATAAAAAAGGGTAACGAGCTGTTACCCTTTATGGAACCCTTATGCTGACTTAAAAAGACAAATCCAGAGACAAAGGATTTATTCTGCCTTGAAGTCAGCTGCCAGTTGGTCAATTTCACCACTTTCAACCATATCCAGCAGTTCAGGCAGACTTCCAACATGGGCATCATCAATGAAAATCTGGGGGATGGTATGGCATTCAGAACGCGCCCACATTTCAACAATCAAGTTCATATCAATGCCAACAACGATATTTTCATAGGGAATACCCCTGGATTCGAAAATCTGGCAGGCGATATCACATTTGTCGTAACCCTTGACGGTGTAGATTTCAATTTTATGTTTCATTTGTATCCTTCAGATGCGGTGTGGAGCAGGAAAAAACGATACTGCTGATAACGGCATCTGCCTATTATAACTGAGAACCCATACGGTTATTCATCCATACGGATATTTTTCTGGCAGACTTCTCAACAAATGATATTTTTCAATGACAACACGTTGATAACATTGGATTTTCCTGTATTATTCCAACAGAGGCAAATCAGGAACCCACTGGCTGGTTATCATGTCGGATGGTGTTAAAGTCGCTGTCAATTCCAGTCTGATAATGGGAATTGGCCGGATATATCGTTGAATGCTAGACCGACCTGCCAGCATGAAAGGAAACTTATGGAGACGTTTTTTTCCGAAGCATTTTCAAAGATGCAGGAAAACGAAGTGAGTCGGTATCATTCAAAAGGGTTCAACCCAGTCATGGGATACTTGAACCGGATTATTGATAAAATTGATGAAAGATATGAAAACGGCAATGATAATTCTGTCACAGGTCTTCCAACAGGGTTTAGCCAGTTGGATGATTTGACTGCCGGGCTGCAGCTTGGCGATTTGATTATTCTCGCTGGGCGTCCATCAATGGGAAAGACTGCTCTTGCCTCGAATATCGCAGAACATGTTGCCATGGAACTGCATATCCCCGTTGGTTATTTTTCAATCCAGATGGGAGCAGCACGGTTGACCAGGCGAATGCTTGGTTCTATCGGCAACCTGGATTTGCAACGCCTGAGAACAGGCAATCTGCAAGATGTTGACTGGGATAATTTGACAGCTGCCAGTAACAGAATGACGGGAGCCCAGCTGTATATCAATGAAACACCCAGACTGGATATTGCCGAATTACGGACCAGTGCAGGTCTGCTGGCAGAACAATGTGGTCAGATTGGTTTGATTATTGTTGATTATCTTCAGCTGATTGAACCGACGGTTCCAGAGGGTATCCGTACATTGTCATTGTCTGAAATCGCCCGTGAATTGAAATCACTGGCAGAAGAGCTGAACTGTCCGGTGTTGGTTCTTTCGAGATTGGGACGCAACGTTGACCAGCGTCTGGATAAGCATCCGCTTTTGTCTGATCTGGATGAATATGGGGCTATCGAGCAGTATGCTGATGTTGTTTTGTTTCTCCACCGGGACGAAATTTATCATCCTGGATCACAGAAGAAAGGGACAGCGGAGTTGGTTGTTGCCAAACAGCCGGATGGACCAACGGGTACCGTGAAACTGGCGTTCCATGAGGAATTTGTAAAGTTCAGTGCTTTCCCTCAGTCCTGACTGTAAACCGTCTTAAATAGTCGTTTTTCAGGTTTTTCAATCGGCTGGAAACCAGTTGTTTTCTTGTTCAGCGGCTTCTGCCAGAACAGCATCATGGAACATCTGCATAATCGGCTCCCGCCGTTCAGCTGGTTGATAGGCCAATGCCTGTGCAACCAGTTCTGCTGAGACTGCCATTAAGAAACCGTTTTGTTCAGAGGGTGTTTTTCCAATGCCTTGCGCTGTACTCAAAGCAACCTGAACTAATGACGCTTTACAGGTTTCCATCATGTCTTTGGTGTTGTTTTCCATCGATCCCATTTCCTGAATATCGTTGAGGTTTATCGGATTCAGCAATGACTGTTTTATATTTTTGGTTATTTTACTGAATGGCGTTTGAAG
>CAVERB010000032.1:28939-31748 GCA_963618105.1 Oxalobacter sp.
TTTGAAGACGGTTCCTATTTGAGATAGGTGTATTCCTTCATTTTCAGGCGGTTCAGCAATTCTTCCCTCAGGAAAACCTTAAACGTCCCAATGGTTTTGGCAATGATGTTTTTATCTTGCCATAATTCCGCTTCGCAGCAGTAAAGCATTTCATCATGGTAAATGACTTTTGCCTTGGCTATGAGCAGCTGCCCTTCTTGGCAGATATGCTGTAAGACGCTGGTCTTCATTTCCACCGTTGCACCAGAGGTCACGGCATTAACCATTGAGCGCGCAGCCATCCCCATACAGGAATCCAATACAATCATCATCACGCCGGCATCCATGACCTGACATTCATTCAAATGTTCAGGTTTCAGCAGAAGACTGATTTTAGCTGTTCCATCTTTCATGGACAGCAACTGCATACCGAGATGCATGTTGTTGCGCAAGGCTTCAGCAATCGCTTCTTTCTGGGGAACAAGGAAGTCGGAAAAGGTTTCAGACATGATGGGTAAACTGAAAAACAAATGATGCAAACCATAGCATACAGGATTTCGTCTTTTTATTGGTCTTCTTATTGAGCAAAAGGCAATATCAGCTCTTATCCATCAGCTTCATGGTATATTCTTCAAAAATGTTGACCCAGGTAAATCTTATGACTAACTCACAACAACGTGCCGCACTGCAACGACAGATTTGGCAAATCGCCAATGATGTTCGTGGTGCTGTTGATGGTTGGGACTTCAAACAATATGTACTCGGTGCCCTGTTCTACCGCTTTATCAGTGAAAACTTTGCAAGTTACATTGAAGGAGACGATGAAAGCATCAATTATGCTGAACTTTCCGATAGCATTATTACGCCAGAAATCAGGGATGACGCCATCAGGACCAAAGGCTACTTTATCTATCCAAGCCAATTGTTTGTCAATATAGTCTCTACAGCCAATACCAATGAAAACCTGAATACTGAATTGGCCAGAATTTTCAAGGCTATCGAGAGCTCTGCTTACGGCTATCCTTCTGAGCAGGACATCAAAGGCTTGTTTGATGATTTCGATACAACAAGCCCACGCCTCGGCAATACGGTAAAAGAAAAAAGTTCTCGACTGGCAGCTGTACTTAATGGTGTTGCTGGCTTGGATTTCGGGGATTTTACAGATAATCATATTGATCTGTTCGGCGATGCTTATGAGTTTCTGATTTCCAATTATGCTGCCAATGCCGGTAAATCTGGTGGAGAGTTTTTTACTCCACAGCATGTATCCAAACTGATTGCTCAGCTGGCCATGCACCAACAGGACAGCGTCAACAAAATTTATGACCCGGCTTGTGGTTCAGGCTCGCTGCTGTTACAAGCTAAAAAGCAGTTTGATGACCATATCATTGAAGATGGTTTTTTCGGGCAGGAAATTAACCATACCACATATAATCTGGCGCGGATGAACATGTTCCTGCACAACATCAACTATGACAAATTCAATATCCAGCTTGGCAATACCCTGATTGATCCACATTTCAGCAATGACAAACCTTTTGACGCTATTGTCTCCAATCCCCCCTACTCGGTCAGATGGATAGGTTCGGATGATCCGACTTTGATCAATGATGTACGTTTTGCCCCAGCTGGCGTGTTGGCTCCCAAGTCCAAAGCCGACTTTGCTTTTGTCCTCCATGCGCTCAGTTACCTTTCCAGTAAAGGACGCGCTGCTATTGTCTGCTTTCCCGGCATCTTTTACCGTGGCGGCGCTGAACAAAAAATCCGGCAGTATCTGGTAGACAACAACTATGTGGAAACGGTCATTGCACTTGCGCCAAACCTGTTTTTTGGAACAACCATCGCTGTAAATATCCTGGTGCTTTCCAAACATAAAACAGATACAAAGACCCAGTTCATTGATGCCAGCCAGCTATTCAAAAAAGAAACCAACAACAACGTATTACTGGATGAGCACATTGCACAGATTATGCAGGCATTTGACAATAAGTCTGATGTGGAATACTTCGCAAAGTCTGTGTCCTTTGAAGATATCGTTGCCAACAACTACAACCTATCGGTCAGCACCTATGTGGAACAGGAAGACAAACGGGAAAAGGTTGATATTGTGAAACTCAACGCGGAAATCAAAAAGATTGTCGCCCGTGAGCAGGTGCTGCGGGATGAGATTGATAAGATCATCGCGGATATAGAGGGAGGCAAGGCGGATGAGTAAATTGGATGAGCTGATTACCGAACTTTGCCCAGACGGAACAAAATCTCACAAGATTGAAGAGTTATGTAATATTTCAAGAGGACGGGTAATGTCAAAAGACTACATTAGCAGTCATGCTGGTAATTATCCTGTCTATTCTTCTCAGACAGAAAACGATGGAGAGCTCGGGAAAATATCAACCTACGATTATGACGGAGAATATCTTACTTGGACAACAGACGGGGCAAACGCTGGTTCTGTCTTTTATAGGCTTGGGAAATTTAGCGTAACAAATGTATGTGGTCTCCTTCAAATTAAGGATGAAAACATTTTGCTTCCCAGATATTTATATTTTGCTCTGTCTGTTGAAGCGCCCAAGCATGTAAGTGCTGGCATGGGAAATCCAAAACTCATGAGCAATGTAATGGGAAGGATAAAGATCCCTGTACCTCCTATAGAGGTACAGCATGAAATTGTCCGGATTCTGGACAATTTCACAGAGCTTACAGCAGAGCTTACAGCAGAGCTTACAGCAGAGCTTACAGCAGAGCTTACAGCAGAGCTTACAGCAGAGCTTACAGCAGAGCTTACAGCAGAGCTTACAGCAGAGCTTACAGCAGAGCTTACAGCAGAGCT
>CAVERB010000033.1:0-23041 GCA_963618105.1 Oxalobacter sp.
ATCCTGAATTGAATTCGTGGTCCCTTAACAAGATGTGTGACTATCTGTTTGATGATACTAAAGTATCAGCAGATTATAAAGAAGCTATTGAGAAAACTAAAAGACTGATTCAGCCATTCATATCCGGAAGTATATAGAACCTGTCATGGATTGTCATAGAAGAAGGGGATTTCCACTCATCCGTTGAATCATTTTTTTCACATTGATCCTATAAGAATCGGACGGGTTATCCACTATCGGGTGCCTCTAAATGATATAGTCTAAAACTGGATTGGTGTACCGGGGATTGATATCCTGCAATCGGTATGTTTTTTATCTCCTGCTTCAAGGTGGACGGATGTTAGGACAGGAAAAACTTTATTCACCGGGTGCCCGCGTCCTTATCAGGGATGCTGAATGGCGTATCAAGACAGTCGATGCTGTAAGACAGGGGGCTATCTGCTGACCTGTACAGGCCTTTCAGAGATTGTCCGTGGAAAACAGGCTAAATTCTTCACCATCTACGAGAAGGACATCCGGGAGCTTAAACAGGAAGAAACCAATCTGGTTGAAGACAGTTCATCAGGGTTCTCAAAATCCAAGCTCTGGTTGGAAGCCCTTTTCCGAAGTGCACCGCAGACCGATTCCTCAAAAATCATCGTTGTCAACCATGCAGCCATGGACCCGCTGCCATACCAGTTCAATTCTGCACTCCAGGCACTGTCACAGCCCCGTCCCAGGATCCTCATTGCCGATGCCGTCGGTATCGGTAAGACCCTTGAGGCAGGCATCCTTGCCAGTGAACTGATAGCCAGGGGCAGGAGACGGAGGATACTGGTCCTGGCAACCAAGGCAATGCTTGACCAGTTCCAGAAGGAGTTCTGGATACGCTTTTCCATCCCATTGATCAAGCTTGACTCAGCTGGCATCCAACGCATCTATACCCGCATCCCGACCAACCACAACTCTTTCCTCTACTATGACCGCACCATCATCTCAATAGATACCCTGAAGCAGGACAGCCAGTACCGTGACTGGCTGGAAAAGGCATACTGGGACATCATCATCATTGATGAAGCGCACAATGTGGCAGAACGCGGCAGCAGAAGCCAGCGGGCAAGGCTGGCACAGACGCTGGCGACACGTTCCGATGCGATGATCATGCTCTCGGCGACACCGCATGATGGCCGCTCTGAAAGTTTTGCAAGCCTGCTGAACATCCTTGACCCGACAGCCATTGCCAATAAAAAAGACTATTCGGCAGCTGACTTCGCAGACAGGGGGCTGGTCAATATGCTGATGACCAAGAAGCAGAGTGCCTGGAAAAAAGGATTATTATTAACTACTGGAATTGGTCTCTTGCCCCCTTGTTTGGCGTAGACCCGGGAAATCGTTGATTTTAACGAAAAAAAGGACGTCCTGAGACGTCCTTTTACTGTGTGGTGGCGCGGCTGGCAGGAATCGAACCCACGACCTCTTGGTTCGTAGCCAAGCACTCTATCCAGCTGAGCTACAGCCGCGAAGATTTAAATTATACAAGTTTTTTTCACTTTGTACAGGTTTTTTTAAGTTTCTCTTTGGAATAAAGGGCATTGGAGATTAACCATTTGTTCTGGATGATGGATGGAAGGGTAGGGTATCATAGCAGTCTGGTGATGGTTTTGTTCAGGCAGAGAACCTGCCAGTGTTTTTTGGCTTATCGTTGGATGGATTATGCGTTTGGATTGTCGAAGTAACTTCTCTAGGTTGATGGCGTTTTTGCTGTCTGCTTTTCTGGCTGCACCATTGTTCATGGTGTCTGCGGTGTCTGCCGCACCTGCTTCCCAGACGCAGCCTGTCAAGGATAAAAAACCGGAAAAAGCATCAGAACAGGAAAACACCAAGGATGGGCTTGAGAAAGAGGATGCTTCTGATGACAAAGATGATGACGGGGATGACAAGAAATTTGATCCCAACCTGCCTGCAATGCCTTTGACCCAAAAGCTGATGTACCGGATTCTGCATGCAGAGTTTGCAGGGCATTACGGTGATAGGGAAACTTCCTATAATGAGATGATGCAGGTTGCCCGCGATACTCGCGATCCCCGACTGGCAAAACGGGCTGCCCAGATAGCGGTGAATGACAGGGATGCTTCAAAGTCATTGGCAGCTGTGCGTCTGTGGGCACAGATTTCGCCTGATTCAGAGGAGGTTGAGCAGTATTTGATCAACTTTCTGATTCTGAATGATCGGTTGGATGAAATCAAGGAGCTGTTTTCCAATAAGCTGGCGGCTGCCTCCAATGATGAAAAGCGTACAGCGTTGTTTCTCCGTTTGCAGCAGACATTGACCAATTTCACGAATAAGGACAAGGCTTTCAAGGCTCAGGAAGAAGTTGTTCGCCTTTATGACAACAATGCGGATGCCCATACTTCATTGGCAATGAGCGCTTTGCAGAAACGGGATAATGCCCGGGCAGTTGCGGAGGCAGAACGGGCATTGGCATTGAAACCGGATTCCCAGATGGCGGTGCTGACATTGGCTCAGGCAGTAGAGGATGTTGACCGGGCATTGGGCGTGATGGCCGGTTTTCTGGAAAAGTATCCTGATGCCCAAGAGGTACAGGTTGCCTATGCCCGTCTGCTGGCCGGTGAAAAACGGTATGGTCCTGCTTTGGAAGCGTTTGAGCGGGTATTGAAACAGTCTCCCCAGGATAAGATGGCGTTGTATTCCTTAGGGCTGCTGACTATGCAGCAGGGTAATCCTGAACAGTCGGAAAAATATTTCACCGACTGGTTGAAAGTGACGGAAGCTGACAGGAAGAAAGGGGAAGCGCCTGATGAAGATACGGTTCAGGTCTGGCTTTTCCTGTCTCAGGTGGCGGAAGAACGTCATCATTATGACCAATCATTGTATTGGCTGAACAAGATTCCTGCCGATGCTGAGGATGATGTGCTGATGATGCGTGAGGTCCGCAAGGCGCAGATTTATGCCAGGAAGAAGGATTTTGCACAGATGCGCCGTATCCTGGCAGACCTCCGCAAACAGCATCCTGGAGAGGAGGAAAAGATACTGTTGACAGAAACACAGATTCTGAGAAGTGCCAAACGGTATCGGCAGGCTTATTCTCTGCTGAAGGCAGAATTGCCGAAATTCCGGCAGAGTGCGGATGTACTTTACGATTTTGCCCTGACAGCAGAGTTTATCAAACGGTATGCTGAAATGGAGAAGGTGCTGAGGCAGGTGATGGTGCTGGATCCAAGATATCAGCATGCCTGGAATGCATTGGGTTATTCTCTGGCAGACCGCAATATTCGTCTGGAAGAAGCACTGGGCTATATTGAAAAGGCGTTGGAACTGGCACCGGATGATCCTTATATCACGGACAGTCTGGGATGGGTCTATTTCCGTCAGGGTAAGCTGGATAAAGCTGAGGAAGTGCTAAAAAAGGCTTATGCATTGCATGAGGATAATGAGATTGCCGTGCATCTGGGAGAAGTGCTTTGGGTCAAGGGCGACCGGGAAGAAGCCTTACGCCTTTTTCGGGATGTCCAGCAGAAAGAGGCTTCCAATGAACTGTTGGGCAGTACGCTGAAACGCCTGAAAGTCAGACTCCCGTCCCGATAAAGAGGAAAATCAACCATGACGATATCCCATGTTGTTGCAATGGCAGAAAACCGTGTGATCGGCAAAGATGGTCAGATGCCTTGGCATATTCCCGGAGAACAAAAGATTTTCAAGAACCTGACGGTAGGGCGGGTTCTGGTGCTGGGAAGAAAGACACATGAATCCATCGGCAGGGTACTGCCGAACCGGACAACGGTCATTGTGACCCGTCAGGCAGGTTATGAGGTGCCCGGTGCTTATGTTGTCCATAGCGTTGAGGAGGCATTAGCGTTGGCAGCAGCGCTTGGCAATGACGATATTGTCATTGGCGGCGGCGGCGAATTGTTTGCACAAACCATGCCGATAACTGATAGAATTTACCTGACAGTCGTGCATCGTCCTTTTGACGGCGGAACGGTTTATCCTGAACTGCCGGAAGGTCAGTTTATTGAGGTTTCAAGGAAAGAGGTGGACGCATCCATCCCATATGCTTTCATTGAGTACCATCGTCGATAGGCAGTTGTCCGTATCGGACAGGATAGTTTTTTCTCCTTAGGCTGCCGGAGAAACTCTCCAAGGACATCGGGTTTCATCATGCCTGTTCTATGCTTTATTGCTGCTGTGGCAGTGTCGCTGTCTGCCGGTTTGCCGGCATCGTTTCCAAGAAAAAACAACCTCGGTTCCGGTGACGGGACGGTATGCCTGGATTTTGATGGACAGGGCGTTGTTGAGGGATATCCGGAGAAAGTATGAATACAGATTTAAGTTACGACGATGAACTTGTCCGAAATATTATTTCCATCAGTATCACTTCTGATATTGCCAAGTTGGCAAAGCAGGTCTTTGCCGAAGCTGAATGGGTCCAGAATATTCCTGATTACCTGTTGATGCGCAGTGATACAGACATTACAGTTGCCTATAATGATCTGGATGAGGCTGCTTGTGAATGGCTGTATGTGGAACTGCTCAAGAAAGGCCGGCAGGCGATGGCAGGCACATTGGCAGGCCTTCGCGAGGCATCGAAAACGCCAGCCAATATCCAGATCAAGAGCCTGATGGTACTGGCGCAGGCATTGCGGGAATACATCCGCCGTGACTGCATTGATGGCTGGATCTATGCGATTGGGCAGAACGGTGAGCATACGCCTTGGCTGGTCACAGAGGTTTCTTTCCTTGAAGCATCGAATGCGCCGCCTTGCGTTGCGGTTTACCTGACGGCCAACAGTATTGTTACCCGCAAGGATGATTACATCCGTGCGACAACCAAAAATTTCTTCTTTTTTGCAGAGGACTTGCAGAACAAACGGGTTGCAGAGCTGCTGGCATCCAAAGGGTTTGTCAAGGAAACCGAGGCGTTGAAAGAAGAATACCTGCTGGCGATGCAGAAATTTGCTGATATCCTGCCTGCGAAGAATGAGCAGTTCTGGGCACAGGGGGTTGGGCTGGAAGTTGATATGGAGCAGCGTACGCCATATCCTGACAAGGTGCCGCTTGATGCGCCTTGTCGTGTTATCAATGACGAAGGGTTAATCCAGCGCAGGTTTTTCACCAAAGGGACTTACCCATGGTGGGAAAAACTGGGCAGGACACAAAGTGAGATTCCAATTCACCCGGTTATTCTGTGTTTCAATCTGGATACGCATACCCATATGTGGATGCATGTCAAGAATTTGACTGCCTATGAATATGACAGCAGCCTGAGGGATAAGCTGATTCTGCCTGAGGAACACCGCGATCTGATTGACATCCTGACACTTGATATGGATATCCTGATGGATGATATTGTGGCAGGAAAATCCGGCGGTACCACGATCCTTTGTATGGGGGCGCCCGGCCTGGGTAAGACGCTGACGGCAGAAGTGTATTCGGAGGTGGTTGGCAGACCGCTTTACCGTGTTCATTCAGGGCAGTTGGGGGTTGAATCTGACAAGGTTGAAAAGAATCTGGAAAAGGTCCTGAAACGTGCGCAGCGTTGGGGGGCTATTCTGCTGATAGATGAGGCGGATGTTTATATCCGCAAGCGCGGCAATGATATTGACCATAATGCCGTGGTCGCTTCTTTCTTGCGGACATTGGAATATTTCCATGGCTTGCTGTTTCTCACGACAAACCGTGTGGACGATGTGGATGATGCGATTGTTTCACGCTGTATTGCGACAATCCGCTATATGGTACCTGTACCGGAAGATGCAAAGCGTATCTGGCGGGTGTTGGCGGACCAGTTCCAGTTTGAACTGTCAGATGCCCTGATTGATGAACTGGTGGTGCGCTTCAAGGAGATTTCAGGGCGTGATATCAAGGAGCTGATTAAACTGACGGCAAAATGGTGCCGCCAAAAATCCCTGTCACCTTCAATACAGGTGTTTAATACCTGTGCCCAGTTCCGTGGCTTGTAAAGGGTTGGATGGTTTTTCTTTTTCTGGTGCCTTGTCAGCCCTGACGTTCAAGCAGCCATTGGCAGAGCAGGGGAACTGGTCGGCCGGTTGCGCCTTTTGCAGAGCCACTTTTCCAGGCTGTGCCAGCCACATCCAGATGCGCCCAGACGTATTGTCTGGTGAACCGTTCAAGGAAACAGGCGGCTGTGATGCTGCCGGCAGGACGTCCACCGACATTTGCCATATCTGCAAAGTTGGAATCCAGCTGGGACTGATAGGCTTCTTCAACTGGCATGCGCCAGACAGGGTCATCAACATGTTTCGCTGCGGCGGACAAAGATGCTGCCAACGTATCATGTGCATCATCCATCCGAGTAAACAGCCCGCTGTTGATATGCCCCAATGCAATGACGCAGGCGCCAGTCAATGTCGCAATATCAATGACAGCAGCAGGCTTGAAACGCTCAGCGAATGTCAGGGCATCACACAGGATCAGCCGGCCTTCTGCATCGGTATTCAGGATTTCAATGGTCTGGCCGGACATTGAAGTGACAATGTCTCCCGGTCTGTTGGCTTTGCCGGAAGGCATGTTCTCGCAGGCTGGGATCAGACCGATGATATTCTGTTTCAATCCCAGTTCCCCGATTGCCTTGAAAGTGCCAAGCACAGAAGCAGCGCCGCACATGTCATATTTCATCTCATCCATGCCTGCGCCGGGTTTCAGGGAAATGCCGCCTGAATCAAAGGTGATGCCTTTGCCGACAAGAACTGTCGGTGCTTCTTTGGTTTTTCCTTTCAGGTGCTTGAGCACAATGAACTGGGGAGGTTCATCACTGCCTTTGGCAACAGAAAGGAAACTGTCCATTTTCAGGGATGCGATCTGTTTTTCTTCAAGAATCTCAACAGTAAATCCATAATCTTTCGCCAAAGTGTCCGCCTGTTTTGCCAGATAGGACGGGGTACAGATATTGGCTGGCAGGTTGCCGAGGTCTTTGGCATACTGGCGGCCTTCGTTGATGGCTTTGGCGTTTGCCAATGCTGTTTTTGCAGCTGCATCATTGCCAGGAGAAAAGTACAGTACCACCTTGCGGATTTTGAAGACGGGAGTCTTGTCTTTTTTCATGGCACCGCTTTGGTAGGCTTTGTTGTAAAAGCCAGTTACAATGGCGTAGATGGTCTGCGACATACTGTTGTCAATGGCATCCATAGGCAATGCCAGCAAGACATTAGCGGCATTGAGCGGCTTTAAGGCAGACGTACAGGCATCAAGGGCTTTCCTGAAGTCTTTGCTGGCGGTTGGCGTGGTGCCAAGACCGACCAGTAGCAGCCGTTTGGCAGCGATGCTTTCGGGGGATTGGACAAGGAGCGTTGAGCCGGCTTTGCCGTCGATATCGCCGGTAGCATAGTGTTTTGCCACGGTTTTCTGAAGGGCTGGCGAAACGTTGTCATCTGCCAGTTGACCATTGCTGTAAATACCGATTACAAGACAGTCTGTCTTGATTGTTTGCAGAGAGTTTTTTTTATCTGCTGATTTTGTGCTAAAGTCCATCCTTTAAGTCCTCCAAACAGCATTATAACCTGTCATGATTTTTCAACGTGCGTTAAAGCGTGAACTTTACAGTACAGCAGCAGGTGTTTTCCTGACGTTGTTCACGATTACCATTACGATGATGCTCATTCGTATCCTTGGGCAGGCAGCAAAAGGTAAGATTGCCTCGGATGATGTATTGGCGCTGATTGGTTTCACCTCGTTGAACTATATGCCGATTATTCTGATCCTGACAGGTTTTATTGCGGTCTTGCTGGTGGTGACAAGAAGTTACCGGGACTCTGAAATGGTCGTCTGGTTTGCTTCCGGTCAGAGCCTGACACGTTGGATACGTCCAGTGCTTGAATTCGGGGCTCCCATTATTGTCCTGGTTGCGGTACTGGGTTTTTCCGTGACGCCTTGGGCATACCGTCAGAGTGCAGAGTTTCGTGAGCGTTTTGAAAAACGGGAAGACCTTGCCCGCCTTTCTCCAGGGAAATTTCAGGAATCAGCTTCAGGGAGCCGAGTTTTCTATATTGAGTCGATTGATGATAATGGTGAAGATGTCAAGAATGTCTTTATCCATTCCATCCGTGAAGACAAAATCGGTACCGTTTTGGCTGAATCCGGCCGTGTTTTCAATGACGGTACAGGAGACCGTTATCTTCTGTTGAGGGATGGCCTTCGTTATGAAGAAGCATTAGATCATTCTGTTGCTTCTTTCTTGAAATTTAGGACATACACATCGTTTGTTGCAGAGAAAGATGATTTTGTCTATGAGCTGGACGAGACTTCAACGCGGTCATTGACAATGAAGGAATTGCTGGAAAGGCCGACAAGCAAGAAACGGGGAGAACTGGTCTGGCGTATCGGTTTGCCTTTCATGGCTTTTCTGTTGATGCTGTTGGCAATTCCGCTGGGTTTCGTCAATCCAAGGGCAGGGCGCTCATTTAACCTGATTATTGCGGTACTGCTTTATCTGGCGTACAGCAATATGACCAGTTTCTTCCAGAACTATGTTTCGCATAACCGTCTTTCTTTCGGCATGGCATGGTGGCCGCTGCATCTGTTGATTGCCATTATCGTTTTTCTGCTGTTTGCATGGCGGCTGGGCGTGAACAGTACGCGTCATCCATATGCATGGTTTGCAAGATTGCGCCGTAAACGTATACAGCGGCTGAAAGATAAGGAAGGCGGTGAACAATGAAGATTCTTCAACGTTACTTCCTGACACAGATCCTCAAGTGCGTCGTCTTTGTCTTGATTGCGTTTATCGGACTGTTTGCCTTTTTTGATCTCATCAATGAAATACCGATTGTCGGCAAGGGGCATTATCACCTGCTTCAGGCTATCTTTTATATTGTGATGGGGATTCCGGCATATGTTTATGAACTGATGCCGTTTGCCGTATTGATTGGCGCCATCTATGCAATGGCGACTTTTGCGAACAATTCAGAATTCACGATTATGCGGGTTTCCTCCCTATCAACGATGGATGCCGTCAAGATGATGGCGAAAGTGGGGGTTATTTTCCTGATTTTCACGTTTGCCATCGGTGAAGGGGTCTCGCCAATCACATCGCGCAAGGCAGCGGATTTCAAGAATGCCTTGGTAGGCAAGAACACGTCCGAAAAGCTCAAGACAGGGATGTGGAGCAAGGACATCATTCGCAAGCAAGATAATTCCGAAGCTATTATCGGGAATCGCTATATGAATTTCAAGATCATGAATCCGAACGGCAGGTCTTTTGAATATGCCCGGATTTTTGAATTCAACAACAAACGGGAATTGGTCAAGATCATTACGGCAGACAAAGGAAAGTTCAAAGGAGACAATACCTGGATATTGACAGGGGTTGAGGTTGAAGATATCAAGCCGCCAGAATCTGCCAAAGACAAGAAATTCCCGGATTCTGCACCATTGATCCAGCGTACAAAGCTCGATTCAATGACGCTGAATTCTGAAGTGACACCAAAAATTCTCGCAGTGACTTCCATGGATCCCAACAGGATGTCAGCTATTGAATTGATGCGGTACAACAGGCATCTCGATGAGAACAAGCAGGATGCGTCATTGTACAAAATCGCTTTCTGGAAAAAGATTATTTATCCCTTCACGGTTTTTGTCATGATGGGGCTGGCATTGCCGTTTGCTTATCTGCATTTCAGGTCAGGGGGTATCAGCCTGAAAATTTTTGTCGGCATTATGATCGGGATTGCTTTCGTGCTGTTCAATAACCTGTTTTCTCATATCGGACTGTTGAATGGATGGCCGGCTTTCCTGACGGCAGTCTTTCCAAGCCTGCTGTTCCTGCTATGTGCCATTTATGCGCTATGGTGGGTTGAGAAGCATTGATGAACGGAAAGCTGCTATCAGCATTTGTGGTATGTCACATCTGTTTTCGGAGGAACTCTAGAGGAATATCTGAATGTTGGAACTGTTGAAAGAGCTCTACTACAAGTTCAGGCATTTAAATAGGTCAAGGCTGGAGCAGAAAAGGTTGAGGAAGATTATCAGGGATGATTTAGCTCCTCGGAATAAACCTTTTCCTAGAGACATAAAGAGAATTCTATTTATTGTAAATGCAGGCGGTTACGGCGATGCAATATGTGTAGCTGGATTATTCAAAAAACTTTCAGAAGATGGCTATATTCTTCAAGTCGCTGTACCTGAACGAAAATTCAAACTGAATCAATTTAGTGAATTGACGTTTTTAGAAAGTTGCTTTAGATCAGATGATATTATTGCCTGTGATAGAGAACTTGATAAAAAACCTGATATTCTTATTGACCTGACATGGGTTGGTATAAAAGATTGGGACAGCAGGCAATATTTGTTAAGAAAAGCAGAATGTTTTAAGGTTACGGTAAGCGATATCTGTGACAAACTGAATATTTTCGATGGGTTTATAGATTACAGGACAGTGGCTCATATGTCAGCACGTTTGGGGCTGGTCAGAAAATTTATAACAGGATTCCCCTTCTCCTCTCATCCCATCATTCCTTATATCCAGTTAACAGCTGAAGAAAATATCAAAGCGGAAGCATTTATAAATCGAATTAGAATCAATAATAAGAAAATTCTTTTTCTAAATGGCCTTGCAGGACAAAGAAGACATTGTATGTCAGATCTCCAAATCAAGGCGGTGCTTGATGAATTAGCAGGATTTTCTAATATCAATATACTGTTGAATGGAGACTCGTTCAAAAATTCCATTCTAATCAGATAATAGAATTGCCTGAAACATCTTTTTTAGGGTTTTGTGCGGTCTTGAAGAGATGTGACTTTATTGTTTCTGTCGATACATCTGTAGTACATATTGCCTCAGCATACAATATTCCTGTTATTGCTGTATTTGCACCAAATGACAGGGATTACTATACACAATACGCTGGTGGAGATGTTTGGGGGCCGCTTGGTGATTTATCCATTTGCGAAAAATTTGATGACCCTGATCTTGCTGTACATAGTTATGGACTTGTGAATCATAAGGCGCGTGATATGGATACGATTCCTCCTGAAACACTTGCAACCCGGATCAGGGAAGGGGTGGAAAAAATATTGCTTGCATTAGGAGAATAAAAAGGTTTTTTCCGTCTCACCCTTGTTGCAGGATAGCCTGCCAGACTTTCTGAAGGCGTTTGACGGATACCGGGAACGGTGTCCTCAATTCCTGTGCGAAAAGGGACACCCGCAGTTCTTCTAGCATCCAGCGATACTCCTGCAATCTGGGGTTGGTATCCCATGATTTCTTCTGATGTAATGTCCGGACCATCCGGAAATAAGGCGTTGCCGCCTGTTGCCATAATGCCATCTGGGACTTGTCTCGTTGCGCATCATTCCGGCATCTGTCAATTCGGACAACGCAGGCTTTCAGGTAACGGGGAAAATGTTTCAGCCGTTCCAATGGGTTTTCCACAATGAACCGTTTTGTCATCAGCATTGACAGCTGTTCATTCATGTCCTGCAAGGTCTGTTCATGACTTTTCAAGGCAGGCATCTTGCGCAGGACATTTTGGTATTCCGTCAGAATCTGTTGGACAAGGCTGGCAATTTCATTCCCAAGCAGGCCAATACGTGATTTGCCATCGTTTTTGCGCTTCTCGAAATCAAGGGCTTTTTCAGGTAACGGGGAATACATGAAGGCAGATTCCAGGGAAGCCTGGAGAAGCTGTTCCGCCAGTTCTTCCTGGGAACCCAGTTTCAGGAACAGCAGGCTCATGTCGGCAAGCCCACGGAGGTGCTTGGACATGAATTTCAACTGTTCTTTTACCTGTAAGGCAAAAAGCCGCCGCAGCCCGGCATGATGCATAGCTTTTGCCAAGGCTGGTTCATCAAATACTTCAATTTCACAATGGGTAGTTTTATCAACCAATGCAGGATAGCCGATCAGAGATTGTTTGCCACGCTTGATTTCCAGGATTTCCGGTAACGGTTCAAAGGTCCATGCCGTGATTTTTTCAGGAGTTGTCCCGACAAGCGCGTTTTCAGTAGGCGGTGCTGCCGGAACGGATGTCTGGCGATTTTCCGCTGGCTTTGTTTTGGGAGAAGCAGAATCGTTGCTGATATCTTTTTGCTTCAGGGAGGATTGGCGTTCTGCCAGCTGCTGGAAAGCATTGCGCGCCTGTCTGCCGAATTCGGATTGCAGGGATTCCAGATTTCGGGACATGTCAAGCATGCGTCCATATTCATCAATAACTCGAAAATTCATGAAAAGATGCAGGGGAAGAGTTTCCAGCCGGAAGTCCTCTTTCTTGACAACCGTATTGGTCTGTTCACGGATATCGTTGATGATGGCGGTTGTCAATGGCCCTTCGCCAAATGATGCAGAGGCATTGATTCGGTCGATAATTCCTGCGGCGTAATCAGGCAGGGGAACGCAATACCGTCTTAGTTTCTGCGGCAGGGACTTGATCAGCAGATGCACTTTTTCTTTCAGCATTCCTGGCACAAGCCATTCGCAGCGTTCAGCAGATACCTGGTTCAGCGCATAGATTGGGATGGAAAGCGTCACGCCATCTCGGGGACTGCCCGGTTCAAAATGGTAGTCCAATCCCATCTCAATACCGGCGGGTTTGATGGTTTTGGGAAACAGCGCTGTCGTGATGCCGGCGGCTTCGTGGCGCATCAGGTCATGGCGATCTAGGAACAGGATTTTTGGGTTGTCCCTGATGGCGGTTTTCAGCCATTTTTCAAAAGAAAACCCATTGATGACGGTTTTAGGGATGAACCTGTCGTAAAAAGCGGCAATCAGGCTGTCATCAATCAGAACATCATGCTTGCGGGAGCGATGTTCCAGATTTTCAATTTCATGGATGAGTCGCTGGTTATGGTGGAAAAACGCAGCCTTGGTTTCGAAATCGCCTTTTACCAGCGCATCCTTGATGAAAATCTCACGGGCTGCTTCCGGGTTAATCTGACCGTAGTGGATACGCCGCTGGCTGTAAACTGTCAGTCCGTACAAGGTTCCCCGTTCCATCGCACTGACCTGGGCAGGCTTTTTCTCCCAATGCGGGTCTCCCCACGATTTCTTGATTAAATGGCGGCCGACGCGTTCCAGCCATTCAGGCTGGATCTGGGCAACACAACGGGCATATAACCGGCTGGTATCAACCAGTTCCGCAGCCATGATCCAACGCCCGTTCTTTTTCGCAAGCGCCGATCCTGGCCAGATCCTGAAATGGATTCCCCGCGCACCAAGGAACACAGTCGGGTCTTCTGTTTTGCAGCCCACATTGCCCAGCAATCCGGTCAGCAATGCCAGATGCAGCTGCTCATAGGTTGCATCCAATTCACTGATGCGCCAGCCCCGTTCCCGGACAATCGTCAACAGTTGAGTATGAATATCATGCCATTCGCGCAGCCGCAGATAAGAAAGGAACTGGCTGCGGCAGTTTTCCTGCAGCTTCCGGTTTGACTGCTTATTTGCCACAGCATTTTCAAACCATTGCCAGATTTTCAGAAAACTCAGGAATTCGGAACGGTTGTCGGCGAATTTCTTATGGGCATTGTCTGCAGCTTCCTGGGCGTCCATCGGGCGGTCCCTGGGATCCTGGATGGACAGGGCAGCGGCAATCACCAGCATTTCTTTCAGACATTGATGGTCTTTGGCTGCCAGGATCATTCTGCCGATGCGGGGATCGACAGGCAGCATTGCCAGTTCCCGGCCAATCGGTGTCATCTGGTTCAGGTTGTCCAATGCCCCCAGTTCATGCAGCAGCTGGTAGCCGTCTGCAATGGCCTTCCGCATAGGGGTTTCCATGAAAGGAAAGGTATCAATATCAACCAGCCTGAGTGATTTCATTCGCAGGATGACTGAAGCCAGGGAAGAACGCAAAATTTCCGGTGTTGTATAAGGGGGACGCTGCAAGAAATTCTGCTCGTCATACAGGCGGATGCAAATGCCTGATTCCACTCGGCCGCAACGGCCGGACCGTTGGTTGGCTGCTGCCTGCGAAATCGGCTCGATATGCAGTTGTTCCACCTTGTTGCGGTAGCTGTACCGTTTCACGCGGGCAAGTCCGGAATCGACGACAAACCGGATGCCCGGCACAGTCAATGAGGTTTCTGCAACATTGGTTGCCAGGATGATTCGCCGGGCATTGCCGGGTCTGAAAATCTTTTCCTGTTCTTGGGTGGAAAGCCGGGCATACAACGGCAGGATCTGCACATGCGGAGGATGCTGTTTGCGCAAGGCTTCGACTGCCTCGCGGATTTCCCGTTCCCCGGGCAGGAATACCAGTGCATCACCAGTACCAACTCTGAACAGCTCATCAATGGCGCCCACAATGCCGTCCATCAGATCTCGGTACTGGTGGACGGCAGGCTGGCGCTTTTCATCATACGCATGGTCGTTATCAATAGGACGGTACCAGATATCCACAGGATACAGCCTGCCGGAAACCTCGATGATTGGGGCTGGTTTGCCATGGAGCGTGAAATGTCTGGAAAAACGTTCGGCATCAATGGTGGCTGAGGTCACGATCACCTTCAGGTCGGGACGTTCAGGCAGGATCTGTTTCAGGTACCCGAGCAGAATATCAATGTTCAGGCTGCGTTCATGGGCTTCATCAATGATGATGGTATCGTACTGCTTCAGCAGACGGTCAGTCTGTGTTTCTGCCAGCAGGATACCGTCTGTCATCAGTTTGATGCAGGCATTGGGTCCGGTATGGTCGGTAAACCGGATTTTGTAGCCGACAACATCCCCCAGTGCGGTGTTCAGTTCCCGCGCTATCCGGCGGGCAGTAGTGCTTGCAGCGATACGCCGGGGCTGCGTGTGCCCGATCATTCCTTTGATACCTCTGCCCAGTTCTAAACAGATTTTTGGAAGCTGGGTCGTTTTGCCGGAACCGGTTTCTCCGCAAACAATGATTACCTGGTTGGTTGCGATGGCAACAGCAATTTCCCGGCGTTTCGATGAAACAGGCAGTTCATCAGGATAAGAAATCGGAAAAAGACCGCCAGGCAGTTTTTTTTCAGGTTTCTGGGTAGATTGCCTGTCCGGACGTGGTTTTTTGGATAAAGATTCGGAAGCACTCATGTCGGAGGGCATTATAATCGTAAAAAATCGGTGAATGCCTGACAGATTCCACAGAAATCTCTGATGGCATGGCCTGGCTATCATAACAGGATTATTTCAGGTTCAGGATGGAAGAACAGTTCGTGAAATGGCTGCGTGCCGCTGCTCCCTATATCCATGCATTCAGGGGACAGACCTTTGTCGTTGCTTTCCCGGGGGAATTGGTCAAGGATGGCAAACTGACAGTCTTGGCGCATGATGTCTCGTTGTTGCATGCGTTGGGGATCAAGGTTGTTCTTGTGCATGGTCTTCGTCCACAGGTTGAAGAACAGCTCAATCTGCGTCATGTCAAGAACCGCTATTACAAGGGCATTCGCATTACGGACAATGAAGCGCTCGAATGTGCGAAGGAGGCAGCGGGTGAGCTGCGCCTTGATATTGAGGCGGCTTTCAGTCAAGGATTGCCGAACACGCCGATGGCGCATGCTGAGGTCAGGATCATTTCCGGTAATTTTGTCACGGCGACACCGTTGGGCATCATTGATGGCATCAACCTGCAATGGACAGGACGGGTCCGCAAGATAGCGGCTGACAGTATCCAGTCGATCCTGGATTCTGATGGAATTGTCCTGCTTTCCCCATTGGGTTATTCGCCGACAGGTGAAGCGTTCAATGTCCTGATGGAAGATGTTGCAGTCTCTGCAGCGGATGCACTGGGAGCACAGAAACTGATTTTCCTGACAGAAACCCCTGTGATAACCGATCAGGATGGCAGCCAGATCCATGACATCACACCACGCCAGGCAGATATCCTGCTGTCCCAGGGGACAGTCGAGGAGAATGCCGGTTATTACCTGAAATGTTCGATCAAGGCTTGCCTGAGCGGCATTCCGCGTGCGCATCTGGTGCCATATAGTACGGATGGTGCCATCTTGCTGGAACTGTTCACGCATGATGGCGTTGGCACGATGGTTACGCCGCAGGATGTTGACCTTTTGCGTGAGGCAACCATCAAGGATGTTGGCGCAATCCTCAAGCTGATTGAGCCTTATGAAAAAGACGGGATATTGGTCAAGCGCAGCAGGGAACTCCTTGAACGTGAGATCGGACATTTTTCGGTACTGGAACATGATGGCGTGATTTACGGCTGTGCGGCACTGTACAACTTTCCTGCTGAGAAAATGGCGGAAATAGCCTGTCTTATTGTGGATCCTGAAATGCAGGGAGAAGGCGATGGCGAACGCATCCTGACCCATATGGAAAACCGGGCGCGTGAACTGGGGGTTGAAACACTGTTCATCCTTACTACCCAGACAGCCCATTGGTTCCTTCAGCAGGGTTTTGTCTATGCCAGTGTCGATGACCTGCCGGAAAACAAACAGCGTATCTACAACTGGCAGCGCCGTTCCCAAGTGCTTGTCAAAAAGCTGTGATAGGATAATGGCGCACATTGGGATGGCAATATAGCTGAAGGAGGGGCAGCATGGTACGGATGGTTCATTGCATCAAACTGGACAAGGAAGCAGAAGGACTTGATTTTCCGCCATATCCGGGAGAATTGGGCAGGAAAATATATGACAGTGTTTCCAAGGAAGCATGGGAAGCGTGGAAACGCTTGCAGACCATGATGGTCAATGAATACCGTCTGAACATGATGGATCCATCTGCCAGGCAGTATATCAAGGAACAGATGGAAAACCATTTTTTCGGGGATGGCAGCATCAAGGCAGTTGAAGGTTGGACGCCTGAAAAGCCATAAGACATGAAAGGAACCGCTATGACAATGCAGATCAGCTCACCGGCATTCAGTCACAATGAGATGATACCGGCAGTCTATACCTGTGAAGGACCGAATATTTCGCCGCCGCTGGCATGGACTGAACCGCCCGCTGGTACCAAAAGCCTCGTATTGATTTCTGATGATCCTGATGCGCCTGACCCGGCAGCGCCGAAAATGGTCTGGGTGCACTGGGTGCTTTACAACATGCCGCCGGATACCCGTTCCCTGCCGGAAGGTGTTGCAGATGAAGCATTGCCGAAAGGCACTATCATTGGCACCAATGACCGGCAGCATGCCGGCTGGACTGGTCCGTGCCCGCCGATCGGCGTTCACCGCTATTATTTCAAACTTTATGCTTTGGATGCCATCTTGCCGGATATTGGCCATGCGACAAAGCCGGAAGTTCTTCAGCAGATGGCAGGACATATCCTGGCACAGACAGAAATGATCGGGCTGTATATCCGCAAGGAAAATCTCGGCAAATAAGCGCATAAAGCGCCGGAAAGAGCGGGCTATAGGGTAAGAACGTTCAGGAAATGCCTGTTGCATTTCCTGACAGGGCTTGTTTGGGGTAAAATCCGCATTTGTATGGAAAAACCCGATAACAGTCTGCTCTGGAGTTTCGATTGAAAAACTATCCACATCCCATCATTGCCCGGGAAGGATGGCCATTTATTTTCATCTCACTGGTTGCTGCCGCTGTTGTGACATGGAAATGGTGCTGGTGGTCCATTCCCCTTTGGCTCATTGCCATTTTCGTCATCCAATTCTTCAGGGATCCTGGACGTATCATCCCTGACAAACAAGATGCTGTACTGGCACCGGCAGATGGCCGTATTGTGGTGGTGGAAAAAGCGAGGGATGTCTATGCAGATCGTGATGCGCTGAAAATCAGTGTCTTTATGAATGTGTTCAATGTCCATTCCAACCGTTCACCGGTGGATGGCAAAGTCGAGAAAGTCCAGTACTTCCCGGGCTCTTTCCTGAATGCAGCGGTTGACAAGGCATCAACCGAGAATGAACGCAATGCAATGATCATGACAGCGGAAAACGGGCAGACCGTCACCTGTGTTCAGGTGGCAGGGCTTGTCGCACGCCGTATCCTCTGCTATGCCGAGGCAGGCAGAGTATTGGCAAGAGGAGAACGCTATGGGTTTATCCGTTTTGGTTCCCGTGTCGATGTCTATCTGCCATTGGATGCCAAGCCTTTGGTGACGGTTGGCGACAAGGTTTCTGCAACAGAAACCATTCTGGCACAGTTGCAAACTCCGGCAAAAACAGTGATATCTGACTGAAAAAGGGGTAAACTGTTGAAAGCTAGGGAGAAAATGTTATGACCGACCAGAAACAGACCGAAGAAGCCGATACGCAGGATCCCTTGAAACCTCGCAATAAAAGCATCTATTTGCTGCCAAACGCATTCACCATAGGATCGCTGTTCTGTGGCATGTATGCCATCATCATGGCGTTGGGCATGGAATTCAAGCAGGCAACCGTCCTGATCTTTGTGTCCATGCTGCTTGACAGCATGGATGGACGTGTCGCACGTCTGACCCATACCTCCAGTGCGTTTGGGGCAGAACTTGACAGCTTGGCGGATATGGTGGCTTTCGGTGTTTCTCCGGCATTGGTCGTCTATGAGTGGTCATTGAAATACATGGATGGTCGTCTGGGACTGGTGCCAGCCTTTGTTCTGGCGGCATGTGCGGCATTGCGTCTTGCCCGTTTCAACACCAATATCGGCATTGTTGACAAGCGTTATTTCCAGGGGCTTCCCAGCCCGGCTGCTGCGGCGCTGGTGGCAGGATTCATCTGGCTGATGGAAGATCTGGGCATCAAGGGCAGTTCAGTCTGCTGGTATGCTTGGGTCATCACGCTCTATGCGGGCATTACTATGGTGACCAATGTCCCGTTCTTCAGTTTCAAGGTCATGAATTTCAGGAAAAGCGTGCCTTTTCTGGCATTGATTCTGGTGGCATTGATCCTGACAGCAATCACATTTGATCCGCCGACAGCACTGTTTGGTATTTTTTGCCTCTATGGACTGTCAGGCTACGTGATTTTTGCCTATCGGAAACTGACAGGTCAGTCTGTCAATATCATCAAGGCAGAAGAAGATCTCCATCATAAAAGTGTTGAATGACACAGCATGATGGTCGGCAGCCAATCAGTCAGAATGAATTCCTTGGAGACAGGGGTTCATCGCAGATTGAGTATGGCAGTTTCCCTTTTGAAACAGGTAATCGGAGAAAATGCCAATCCCATGATGTTAAATAAGGACAGATGGGGTATCATTAAAAATTTAGAAAGACAACTGAAATAAATTCAAAGGAGTACATCATGGCTGGCAGACCAGCAGACGCAGCAGAAGAGAAAATCATCATATTCGATACAACCTTGCGGGACGGCGAACAGGTTCCTGGCAGCCAGTTGAATACGGTTGAAAAGCTCGAGGTTGCACGTGCACTGGATGCGCTGGGCGTGGATGTCATCGAAGCTGGTTTTCCGATTTCCAGTCCAGGTGACTACAAGTCTGTTGTTGAGATTTCCAAGATCGTTGACAAGCCCGTCATCTCCGCACTCACCCGTGCCCGTGAGAAAGATATTGATGTTGCAGCGGAAGCTCTGCGTTTTGCGAAACGGGGCAGAATTCACACCGGTATCGGTACCTCTGAGAACCATATCCGCTACAAGTTCAATTCCACACCGGAACAAATCCTGGAGGTTGCTGCCAAGATGACTGCTTATGCCAGGAAGTATATTGATGATGTGGAATTCTTCTGTGAAGATGCTGGCCGTACCGATAATGCCTACCTTGCCAAAGTGGTTGAAGCTGTCATTGCGGCAGGTGCCACCGTCATCAACCTGCCAGACACCACAGGTTACTGTACCCCTTACGAAT
Source organism: Oxalobacter sp. (assembly GCA_963618105.1). Taxonomy (GTDB): domain Bacteria; phylum Pseudomonadota; class Gammaproteobacteria; order Burkholderiales; family Burkholderiaceae_D; genus Oxalobacter. The sequence continues at coordinate 19,672 of CAVERB010000033.1, forward strand.
ACGGTGAGAAGATTCGGTATCTGAAAGAAAACGTACCCAATATTGACAAGGCAACCCTTTCCGCGCATTGCCATAACGATTTAGGCATGGCGACTGCCAATGCACTGGCAGGGATTATGAACGGTATCCGTCAGGTTGAATGTACCATTAACGGCATTGGTGAACGTGCGGGCAATACCTCCCTTGAAGAAATCGTCATGATCCTCAAATGCCGCAAGGATTTGCCTTTCTACACCGACATTGATACCACCAAAATCGTCAAAACTTCCCGTCTGGTTTCCAACCTGATGCGTATGCCTGTCCAGCCGAACAAGGCAATCGTTGGACGTAACGCTTTCGCGCATTCCTCCGGCATCCATCAGGACGGTGTTCTGAAGTTCCGCGAAAACTACGAAATCATTAATCCGGCGGATATCGGCCATAGCGATTCTTCCATTGTCCTGACGGCACGTAGTGGTCGGGCAGCGTTGGACCATCATCTGCGCCGTCTGGGTTATGTTCTGTCTCCGGAAGAACTGGAAGTCTCCTACAAGAAATTCCTGGTACTGGCAGATATTCAGAAATCTGTTTCAGACGAAGACCTGCGGAATCTGGCAGGTGCTGACAAGGAAATTGTTGAAGACGCACGGCGCATCAAGGTTGACTATCTGCAAGTCGTCTGCGGCAAGAGTGCAATTCCAATGGCAACCATCCGTCTGATTATTGACGGAGAAAAACACTTGGCAACGGCTTCGGGCAATGGTCCGATTGATGCTGCCCTGAATGCTGTCCGTCAGTTGATTCAGCAGCAGGTTTCCCTGGAAGAATTCCTGATCCAGGCAATCACCCGGGGAACCGATGATATGGGTAAAGTCCATATCCAGGTAGAAAACAAAGGCAAGGTTTACTATGGCTTTGCTGCCAATACCGACATTATCACTGCCTCTGTCGAAGCCTATATTGATGCGGTTTCAAAAGTTATCTGAACATTGATATCGGATTGATGAAAATGAATGGGATGCCGATGGCATCCCGTTTTTGATGGATTGACGGCAAAAAACTGTCAATATCGGAAATGCTGTCAGAACCGCCAACCGAAAGGGCTCCTACCATCCCGAAGATCCAGGTCATCCATTCCTTTCTCGATATGGCGGACAATATCGTTACCGTCAAAATAAAAGTGCATCATGGAATTCCAGATACCTTCTTCCTTGTAGCGGTAAGACCAGACCTCTTGTTTGCGAAGATGCAGGTATTCGGCATCTGAAGGATGCCCAACAGTGCGGAGGACATCCTGCTTGGTGGACTTGTTCACCTGGATTTTTGCAAAGCGCGCATCTGTTCGGACATTGCCATACCAGGTCACAATATGATTGGCATCCAGTTCCGCCATATACGCATATTGGGCAAGATCATTGGTTGCCCATTCCAAAATGCTGCCGCCTTTGCCGTCAGGATAGACGAAACTGGGATTGCCCCTGGCAATATAGACCTGCTGGGCAGTCATACCCGGTTCAATCGGCGTAAAGGCGGCGCAGCCTGTCATCAATGCTGCCAGGGCAACAGCAGAAACTAATGAACGTAAACGCATAAGGACCTCCGCAGAAATTCCTATCAAGAGAAGTCTATCACTCAAATCAGTCGCGGAGAAGCAGTGGATCCATATGACGGCTTATGGCTTCTACAACACCGTTCCTGTCAAAATAAATAACCATCATCGCATCCCAAACCCCGTCTTCCTTATAACGGTAAGACCATCTTTCGCCGTCTTCAAAGACCCACCGGTTCCATCCAGGCACATGTCCGACTGTCCGGATAACATCGGCTTGCGTGGATTGTCCGATACGCAGAGAGGCAAACCGTTCATCTGTCAGGACCTGTTCATAAGAAATCATCCTGCCGTCAGGACAGATCTCAGCCATATAAGCGTAATACCCTGTTTCCGTGGCAGACCATTCCAGACGGCGGCCATTGCCTTCCTGATAGGTGAAATCAGGTTTTCCCCGAATGGCTGTCAACTCGGATTCCGACATACCAGGATACGGTTTCTGGAACATGGCGCAGCCCGTCAGCAAAAACAGAGAGAAAACCGCTGTCAAGAGAAAAGAACGCATATCAGGTCACTGGTCACGGACATAAAGCGGATCCATGCCGTTCTCAAGTCGTTTGACAACGCCTTGCCGGTTAAAGTGGATAGACATCATCGAATTCCAGACACCTTCTTCCTTGTAGCGGTAACACCAGACTTCACTGCCAGACAATGCCAGGAACTCTGATTCAAAGCGATTCGGGTGACCAACCGTTCTCAGAACATCATACTTGGTGGAAATTCCCGGTTTCAATGACAAGAATTTTTCGACAGTCAGTACCTGTTCATCAGAAATCATTCTGCCGTCGGGGGCAATCTTTGCCATATAGGTATATTGGCCAGTATCAGGCGCAGTCCATTCAAGCGTGCGGATATCCCCGTCCAGGTATTCAGCATTGGGCTTGCCGCGGATGCCAATCAACTCAGATTCCATCATACCGGGATACGGTTTCTGGAATGAGGAACAACCCTGGCATGACAAAACCAAGGCGGTTAGGCATATCAGTTGGAAAAACCGCATCTTGCTTTCCGGTCAATCACGGATATAAAGCGGATCCAGACCGTTTTCCAGCCGTTTGACGATGCCATTGCGGTCAAAATGGATATGCATCATTGAATCCCAGGCACCGCTTTCCTTGTAACGGTAGGTCCAGACCTCGCTGTCAACCAGCGGCAGGTATTCCGATTCAAAGCGGTTCGGATGCCCGACCTTTTTCAAGACATCTTCCTTGGTGGAAATGCCTGGCTTCAATGCTGAGAAATTTTCCACGGTCAGTACCTGTTCAAAGGAAATCAACTTGCCATCCTGGCCGATCTTTGCCATATAGGAATATTGGTTGGAATTGTTGGCAGGCCATTCCAAGAGACGGATATCGCCATCCTGCATTTCATAAACAGGTTTTCCTCGCAAGGCAATCACTTCAGCTTCAGAAATGCCAGGCTGGGGACGCTGAAAGGAGGCACAGCCTGAAAGCAGTGAGACTGACAAGGCTGCTGTGACAATCAGAATACGGGAAACTCGAATCATAAGAATATCTCTTGAAAACACCAGACAGGACAGGCTGTCTCTCCACAGGCTGACACGGCTTGTCCGATCGTCAATGAAAAGTCTAGCACAGGGAATATTTTTTTGATATGGTAAGCTGTCTGTGCCTGATGCGCTGTTCTGAGGAATCGGGTTTTAGGCGCATTTTGATAAACAGTTCCTTGTTGGGCTGTTGTCAATTTGATATGCAGGTCTGTGGCATCAATGGCAGGAAAGTCTGGGAAAAGCACTTTTCACAACACTCAAAATGTCAGAAA
>CAVERB010000034.1:0-6998 GCA_963618105.1 Oxalobacter sp.
CAATAGCAGTATGCCCCTATCAGACAGGGACAAAACTGCTATCGGGCAGCTTGCCAGTCCCTTGCCTCATCTGAAATGATTGACAAACTAGCCTCCGTTCACTGGATCATTGTCGCAATGACCTCAACGGAATCAACTGTCTGTCTGAATGTGACATCCTTCACATAAGGGTTTTTCCGGACATAGTTGTTCCATAAAGACTGAAGCACCTGTTCTTTGCGGATTTCCTGAATAATTGCCATACTGTCATCAATGTTATCTGCTGAACCACGCTTTGATGCAGTTTGGTGGATGGCTTCCTTGAGAATGTCTGGACGGATTTCAACAAAATACCGTCCCAGCAACATATGCAAGTCATAGAAATCCCTTGCCCTGGTATTGGCAATATTCCGCCGGATAATGGTTTCGTATTTTTCTGCCAATATGGTTTCCAATGGATAGGCAGAAATAGCAACGGTTTCTCCGCTGAACATCAATGGGAAATTGTAGATGAGCGCATCAGGGACAATCTCATCTCCTGTCGTAATGTCAATCTTCAGGGGAGCATTGATCTGACCATAGACTGTCATCAAAGAAACCCGAAAATTATGGTATTTGTCTTGTTCTCGGATACGTTCTGTTCCTGTCATCCGAAAAACAGCATCACCATCCCTATCTGACTGAATGATTTCTCCGATAATCCGCTGGATGTTTGTCTCATCCATTTGAAGCCCGTCAACCGTGGCATCCATATCCAAGGTAGTCCGATTGCCCAACCCCAGCATTGACGCAACAAGCAACCCACCTTTGAGGATAAAATTGCCTGTATGGAGATGCCGCAATCCGGATAAGCAGCTGTTCCAATAGATACATCTGCAATACTGCCTGTGACCGGATGCCCTTGGCTTTCGCAATGTTTCGGATACTGCCCTTGACCTGTTCAGGCGTTTTCATTGCAACACCTCTATATAGGTGCGGACTTTTTCTTCAATGCCAAAAGCCCTGCCATACTGAATCAGTTTCCTGATATCAGGTCTATCCGAAAAATATGTCTTGAGAGCCTGTGTATAGACCCGCATATCAGCTTTCCCCTTGTTCCGAATAATGTCGCAAAGACACCGTTCCCGATCGTACAAGATAACGGTTCCGCCTTGAGGAGATGTTGTCTGGGTCTTGCCCAGCAGGAAAGTTTCTGCCGGCGCATAGTGGAACTGTAGTTGCGGATTCCTTAGTTTGAATGCTGTAGTATTCGCCCCCTTGGGAACTGTCATCTCAATAATATGCGGAATCCGGTCGGTCATACCCCAGAAAAACAAGGCTGTCTCGAAAGAAAAGATGCTTTCTTTTACCTTTGACTGGAGCAACGTAAATTCATCAACCATCCGGTCTGGCAAAGCATACCGTCCCCGTGAGACACGTTCAATGATGCCTTTATCACAGTAGCGTTTCAGCGTGGACCGGTTAATGCCTGCATCAAGCGCCATAGTATTTGAGAAAAAACCGCCCGAAGATGCGGCAAGCGTTTGAATTTTTGATAAAGTCGGTTTCATGAAAGCATGCAACAAATTTTCTAATTACCAGAATTTTAATAGAGAATTTGTTTCAATAAAAGACGGCGGCTCTCCATCAGAAAGAGGAGCAGGCTGAAAAACAGAAAAGCCGTTGAGTTTCCTCAACGGCTTTGGCAACTGGTTGCGGGGGCAGGATTTGAACCTACGACCTTCGGGTTATGAGCCCGACGAGCTGCCAGACTGCTCCACCCCGCGTCTGGAGTTTTTCATTATAACGTGTTCCACCCTTGATTTCAAGGCTCTCCACGCTTTGGCTCAACACTTGCCCGTACCTCCATAGCCACTTCGCCGAATGCTTTTCTGGCTAGACCCCGAAAAGTCCGCCTATTTCCGTTCCCATTGTCATAGAATAATGCCCAGGCTTCTTATTTGCCTTTGTTTTACGGATTTCATCATATGGCCACGCATTTCTGCTCCAACTGCGGCAAGCCGCTGATGCAGGCGGTTCCGCCCTTAGACAACCGTCTGAGAGGTATTTGCCAAGCCTGCGGCACCATCCATTATGAAAATCCCAAGATTGTAGTCTGCGCCATTCCCTGCATCAAAACTGTCCGCGGCACTGAAATCCTGCTGTGCAGGCGTGCCATTGAACCCCGTGACGATTACTGGACTTTGCCCGGCGGTTTCATGGAAGTGGATGAAACCACCGAGCAGGCGGCAGTCCGTGAGACCCTTGAAGAGGCTTCCGCAACTGTTACGGTCAGGGGGCTTTTCGCCTTGATGAACCTGGCAGTCTTCCAGCAGGTACATCTGTTTTACCTGGCAGATATGACAGAAGCCCGTTTCGCCCCCGGTGAAGAAAGCCGGGAAGTTCGTCTGTTCATGGAAGCAGAGATTCCCTGGGACAGACTGGCGTTCTCAACCATCACCCATGCCCTCCGGTTCTTTTTTGAAGACCAGAAAAAGGGGATCCTCGAAAACGGCGGATTTGGCGTGCATACCATTGATTTATCCCGTTAAGGAGTTTTCTGTTATGGCAACCTACCCGATTTTCCTATGTCATGTCTGGTCAATTGAAGACGGCATGGAACGTATCAACAGCCTGATGGCAGACTATGCCAGAAAGAAAGGCGGTGATTTCCAGTATGAATTTCGCAGTGTCTCCAAGGATGATCCTGTTCAGTTCCTGCGTTCCAACAAGGCTTTGATTGAATCCATTGAAACCCAGATGAACCAGTGTTGTTGTGTGGTGCTGCTGGCGGGGGTCTATGAAGAATACAAACGCTGGACCAATATCGAGTTCGATGTTGCCCGGAAGCTGAAAGTCCCCTTGATCCTGATCCAGGCGGCTGATCCCAAATTCACGTCTTACAAGGAAAAACGTGCCGCGGACGTGATTGTCGGCTGGAATGAGACGGAGCTTGGTGAGGCAGTCGAGAAGTTTGCTAAGAAAAACAAGATCATCAATTGATGCTCTGGCGATGGACAGGCAGTTTCCATCGCCATGAAAACATCCTGATGGTTTACGTTACAATATTGTTATGCGTGTCCTGTCCGGGAAGCATGGTGTTGTTATTGATTATTGCTTGGCGTCAGCCGACAGCTGGCATAAAGAGAACTGAAATCTGATGATTCCTGATTTTGCCTATCCTATCATCCGTTCATTTCTATTTGCGATGGATCCGGAAAACGCCCATCTGTTCACGCTGTCTTCCATGCGAACAGCGGCAAAACTGGGACTGACAGCGTTATCACCTTCCATTGCACCGCTGCCGCGGAAGGTGATGGGATTGGATTTCCCCAATCCTGTCGGACTGGCGGCAGGCCTGGACAAGAATGGTTCCTGTATTGATGGGTTGGCTTCGCTGGGATTCGGTTTCCTGGAACTGGGTACTGTAACCCCCCGTCCGCAACCCGGCAATCCCAAGCCACGCATGTTCCGCCTGCCGGATGCGGCAGGGCTGATTAACCGGATGGGATTCAACAATGACGGGGTGGATGTACTGGTCGAGAATGTAAAGGCTTCCCGTTTCTATCAGCAGAAGAAAGGGATTCTTGGTTTGAATATCGGCAAAAATGCGGTTACGCCGATTGAGAAAGCAGTGGATGATTATCTGATCTGTCTGGAAAAGGTCTATCCTGTCGCTGACTACATTGCCATCAATATCTCGTCACCGAATACGAAGAACCTGCGCCAACTTCAGGGAGAATCTGAGCTGGATAACTTGCTGGGACAGTTGACAACTGCCCGTGAACGGCTTTCCCGGCAGCATTCCCGATATGTGCCGCTGGCGCTGAAGATTGCACCGGACATTGACGATGCCCAAATAGTCCATATTGCAGATGCGCTGCTCCGTCACCAGATTGATGCGGTTATTGCTACCAATACGACGATTTCTCGTGAAGCGGTAAAACATTTGAAGCATGGGTTGGAAACCGGCGGGCTTTCCGGTGCGCCGGTAAAAGATGCCTCAACCCATGTCATCCGCGCGCTGAAACAGGTATTGGGGGATGCCCTTCCGATTATCGGTGTCGGCGGCATCCTTTCCGGGGAAGATGCCCAGGAAAAGATTGAGGCAGGCGCTTCACTGGTTCAGATCCTGACAGGAATGATTTATTCAGGACCAGGACTTGTCAGGAATTGCATCCAGACACTACGGCGTCATGCCGTCTGACTGTTTTCAGGCATCCCTGAAAAAAGGTTTACTTTAATGTACATCTGTTACAATGGTTCCAGTCTGACTGCTTTTCAGGGAAACCCTCATGAGAAAATTGCTTGCTGCGGTCTTTGCCATGCTCACGTTGCTGGTTGTCGGCTGTCAGAGTTCCACAGATTCCGGTGTCACAAAGACCACCCGCAAACAGTTACTGCTGGTACCTGCTGAAACCGTGAACCAGCAATCCGCCCAGGCTTACCGCGCAACGCTTGTCAAGGCGCAGCGTCTGAGAAGACTGGACACGACCAGTCCTGAGGCACAACGTGTCGTTGCCATCGCCCAGCGGCTGGCGAATCAGGTCAGTGTCTTCCGCCCGGATGCTACGGCCTGGAAATGGGAAGTCAATACCATCAAAAGCGATGAGGTAAACGCTTTTTGTATGCCAGGCGGTAAGATTGCCGTGTTCTCCGGCATTATTAAGAAGCTGAACCTGACGGATGACGAACTGGCAGCTGTCATCGGGCATGAAATTTCCCATGCGTTGCGTGAACACAGTCGGGAAAAGGTTTCCCAGCAGCTCTTGCAGCAGGGAGCGGTCACATTGGTCGGCATTGCCACCGGCAGCCAGATACAGCAGGGAATGGCGGCACTGATTTCACAATATCTCATCAGTCTGCCTTATTCCCGGACAATGGAAACCGAATCTGACATCATGGGAATGGAATTGATGGCACGGGCGGGCTTCAATCCCGAAGCCGCACCGAATGTCTGGCGGAAGATGGCGAAACTCCAAAAAGGACAAACGCCGCCTCAGTTCCTGTCCACGCATCCTTCTGACCAGACCCGAATCACCAACCTGGAAAAGACACTGCCGACTGTAAAACCCCTTTATGAAGCCGCCATCCAGAACCGTGGCTGAACATTGATGGAAAGGAAATAACAATGAAGAAATGGTTTACCCGCACAGCCCTTGCCGCAGCCTGTCTCGCGGCGCTCTGTGGCTGCCAAACGACGACGAAAGGAGGCGCCACCAGCTCTGACCGCAGCCAGTTGATGATTGTCTCCTCTGAAGAAATGAACCAGCAGTCCGCCCAAGCCTACCGCTCATTGCTGACAAAAGCGAGACAGGCCCATGCGCTCAACACCAACCGTGCTTATACTAATCGGGTTGTCGCCATTTCAAAGCGGCTGATTAATCAAGTCGGGGTGTTCCGGAAAGACGCTTTGCGCTGGCATTGGGAAGTCAATGTCCTGACTTCCAATACGGTCAATGCTTTCTGTATGCCTGGCGGCAAGATCGCCGTTTATACTGGGCTGATTGATTCCCTAAAACTAACGGATGCGGAACTGGCGGCAGTTATCGGCCACGAAATCAGCCATGCGTTGCGCGAGCATTCTCGCGAGAAGGCTTCTCAACAGGTTGCAACCAGCATCCCGACTGCCTTCTTGGGGTCTTTCATCGGTTCCTCACAACTCGCCGGCAGTATGAACAATGTGTTGTTCTCCCTGCCGTTCTCCCGCACAATGGAAACCGAAGCCGATACAATGGGAATGGAACTGATGGCACGGGCAGGCTATAACCCAGAAGCGGCAGTGAATGTCTGGCGGAAGATGTCCGCTCTCAACGGCGGCGGCAATTCTGTTGCTATCCTTTCAACGCATCCTTCAAATGACAGCCGTATCAATGACCTGCAGTCGCATCTGCCTGAAGTCATGCCGTTGTATGAAGCAACCCAAGGCAAGGGACGCGGCAAACGCCGTAAATGACCCCCTCTACGCCTATCCATGAAAAAATGCCAAGCATACCTGCCTGGCATTTTTTCATAACGGGAACAGCCACTGATTATTTTTTCTTCTGGTCTTTTGCCCAAGAGTCACGGAGTGTCACCGCACGGTTGAAAACGGGTTTTTCCGATGTATGCTCAACCAGGTCCGCCACGAAATAGCCTTGCCGTTCAAATTGGAAGATGTCGCCTGGGGCTGCCTTTGCCAGCCCCGGTTCAAGGTAAGCACTCACTATCTCCAGGGAATCTGGATTGAGGGCATCCCGAAAATCACGGCCATTGGCATCAGGCATGGCTTCTGCAAACAAACGGTCATAAAGACGAACTTCCGCCGGTACAGCATCTGTCGTACTGACCCAATGGATGGTGCCGCGAACCTTGTAATTCTGGCTGGTTTCAGTACCGCTGCGGCTGTCTGGCAGATAGTTGGCATGAACAGCAACAACGTTGCCGTTTTCATCCTTGTCAAAACCGGTACATTCGTCAATCTAGGCGGAACGCAGGCGCACACGGTTGCCAGGATACAGGCGGCGGTAGCCCTTGACGGGGTTTTCCATAAAGTCTTCTTGTTCAATCCAGAGTTCACGAGAGAAATTGAATTGACGTTCGCCTCGTTCCGGATAATGCGGATGAACCGGTGCCGTACAGGTTTCAACTTGTCCTTCCGGATAATTGTCAATGATAAGCCGGAGCGGGTGCAGAACAGCAGAAGCCCGTGGTGCCTTGGGATCCAAGTCATCGCGCAAGCTGCTCTCCAGGGTGCTGATGTCGATCCAACCGTCGGCTTTCGCCACACCAATCCGTTCACAGAACAGGCGGATAGCTTCTGGCGTATAGCCCCGACGCCGTATGCCGACAATGGTTGGCATACGGGGATCATCCCAGCCATTGACCCGTTTTTCTTCGACCAGTTGAAGCAGCTTGCGCTTGCTGGTGATCGTGTAGGTCAGGTTCAGACGGGCAAATTCATACTGGTGCGGCAAGGGTTTTTCCAGAAAACCGCCGACAATCCGTCCATCCGGCAACGTGGTTTTTTCCGCCAGCCTTTCCAGTATCCAGTCATAGAA
>CAVERB010000034.1:7073-9730 GCA_963618105.1 Oxalobacter sp.
GTGATTTTTTCCAGTGCATCCGAGATGGGATGGGTGTAGTCATACATCGGATAAATGTTCCACCTGTCTCCGGTACGGTGATGGGACGCATGGCGAATCCGGTAGATGACCGGATCACGCATGTTCATGTTCGGTGATGCCATATCAATCTTGGCACGGAGAACATGCGCTCCATCCGGGAATTCGCCGGCTTTCATCCGGTGAAACAGGTCCAGTGATTCAGTCGCGGGACGGTTCCGGTAGGGGGAATCAATGCCTGGCTGGTTGAATGTGCCGCGATTCTTCGCCATTTCTTCCGGTGACTGGCTGTCCACATACGCATGCCCTGCTTCAATCAGCCCACATGCCATCTCATAGAGCGTATCGAAATAGTCGCTGGCGAAATGCAGGTAAGGAACTCCAGCCTGTTCCCAGGAGAATCCCAGCCAATGAACGCTGTCTTTGATGGTATCGACAAATTCCTGGTCTTCTTTGGTAGGGTTGGTATCGTCAAAACGCAGATGGCATCGTCCCTTATAGTCTTCCGCCAAACCGAAATTCAGGCAGATGGATTTGGCATGCCCGATATGCAGGTAACCATTGGGTTCTGGCGGGAAACGGGTGATGACCTGCGGCATCCCCGGACGCTGGTAAGTGCCTTTCTCAAGGTCGGCATCAATGATGGTCCGCAGGAAATTGGATGGAGGGGTTGGAACGGTACTGCTGTTTTTATTGTCTGCGCTCATAACATGACCTGAAAATAAAGTTGGCAACATTGTACGCAACTCTGAGGAACTAATAAACTCTGATCCAGCCCATGGCTGCTTTCAAAACCTGACTGACAGTCAGACGACTTTCTTCTTGCTGCCGATCTTGCTTTCTGTCCCAGATATCAGGTTGATGATGTTCTGGCGATGGCGGTAAATCAGCAAGGCGCTGATGGCGCAAATGGCATAAAAGAAAGCATCTACCCTGAACATCAGACCATAATAGACTGGCGCAAGCAATGCGGAAACCAATGCAGAGAGGGAGGAATAACGGGTCAAAAAAGCAACCACCAGCCAAGTCAGCAAAACGAAACCACCCAGCATCGGATTGATGCCCAACAAGACTCCCAAGCCTGTTGCGACCCCTTTACCGCCCCGAAATTTCGCAAAGACTGGAAACAGATGTCCAATGAATACAGCGGCAGCAACACATGCCACACCCCAGCTGCCTATCCCTGTCTTATCAGCCAGCCAGGATGCTAGGAAAACCGCCAGCCAGCCTTTTGCAGCATCACCAAACAGCGTCAGTGCTGCTGCTTTCTTGTTGCCTGTCCGCAAGACATTGGTTGCACCCGGATTGCCGGAACCATAAGTCCTGGGATCCGCAAGACCGAACAACCTGCTGGTCACTAACGCAAAGGAGATGGATCCCAGCAGATAAGCGATGATGATGAATAATGCCGTGTACATGGTTTTTTTCGTGTGCCGGAAACCAGCATGCCCAAGATTGCAGACATCTCCCTCAAGACAGGAACTTTCCCGTTTCCAGCCATAAAATGGATATTATGCCCTATCCTGCATAATTTCTGTTATTTTTCAGAAAAACTGCGGACTTTTATTCCGTTGGTCGGGAGTTCGAGCCTCCCGCCACCTACCATATAAGCCATTGAAAACGCCCACTTTTTTAAGTGGGCGTTTTTTATTACTCATAGGGAGGAAAAGCATCTTTTGATGGTGCTTTTCCTTTTACTGGATAAAAGATTCGGCTTATTCGAACTTATAGACGAACTTGGCCATGAAGCCCTGCCAGAGTTGATTGGATGAGCTGACGGCATCATAGTGCAGACCAAAGGACTTGTTGCCTTTTTGCATGTCCACACCGATGCTTGCGGTGACACTGGTACTATCGACAATCCGTGTACGGATCGTGTCATAAGCATCAATACCCGTTGCGCTGAATGTATTGGTATCCTTCAAGTCACCTGTTGCAAAGACCAATGCAATATCACCCTGTGGACGAATAACCCAGCCGCTGTCGGTCTTGATTCCGGCTTCAACAGCAACACCGAGCGGCAGACTGTAGATGTTTTGGGTATCGCGTTTGGTATTAAAGACTTTCTGTCCCTGCGCTTTGGTGCTAAAGCCACTGGTGGTCAAACGATCCCAACGCAGACCTGCGTGAGGTTTGATTGCCATAGATTCACCCAAGTCAAAACGGTATTCTGCTTTACCACCAACACTCCACTGATGAGAACTGATATCGGCTTTCAGTTTATTGCCCATACCAAGACTGGAAGGCAGGTCCTGTTCGACATCGCTGTCAAAGCTGGAGTAAGCAATATTGCCCATAAAGTTCCAGTTGTCCTTATCAATGCCGGCATAAGCAGACAGTCCCCAGAAGTTGATATCATTCTTAGTGTGGTTAAGATGCCCTGTGGAACCCGATTCCCCCGTGCCAATCATACCGGCAATACCGTAGTGTTTATTGCCATCTTCTGACGTACGATCCAGCCCGACAATGATGCCTCCCATATCGGTTCTCAGACCGTAGCTGTCGGAGTTGCCGCCGTTACAGGATTTGCCATGACAGTTACCGCTGATATCAGTACGTCGGGTATGCTGACCGATGATATCAAATTTCAGGTTCGCAAACTGCTCATATATCATCAGGCTGCTTTTCCCCTTCAGATA
>CAVERB010000035.1:0-1466 GCA_963618105.1 Oxalobacter sp.
TTGTATGACATTGGAATGTCATTTGCTGACAGATTTGGCAGTCTATGGATTTGTCTATGATGATGAAAAGGCTTTCCATATGGCACCAAGTTTTGAACGGCTGACGGATTGCCTGATATGATAACGGTAATCGTCCTGCTTGTTCCTGATCGCCTTATGCTGTTCCTGAACCGTTCATTGTTGAAGTACTGCATCGTTGGACTGACCGTTCTGTCTGTCCCTGTTTTCTCCTGTGCTGCTGATACAAACAGAAAACCGGCGACAGTTCCGCAAACCACATCAAAAAAAGCCCAGTCAGATACGATAGGGATTGCACTTTACAAAGCGAAGAAATATGCAGAAGCGCTCCCTCACCTGACAGCTGATGCGGAGAAACATGATACGAATGCCCAGATGGCATTGGGCAACATGTACAGTATGGGACTGGGCGTTACCACAGACCAACAGAAAGCGTTTGACTGGTATCTGAAAGCGGCGCGGCTAAACCATACCTATGCACAGCTTTATACCGGCTATCATTATGAGAAAGGCCTTGGTACCCCCAAAAATGCCAAAGAAGCCTTTTTCTGGTATAGCAAGGCAGCCAATGCAGGCATTCCCAATGCCCAGTACAAGGTTGGTTACTGCTATGAAAAAGGACTGGGAACCGCTGCCAATTCATCACAAGCCAACAACTGGTATCGCAAGGCAGCAGAAAACGGCAGTGCCCAGGCACAGTTAGTGGTTGGCCAACGGTACAGTGAAGGCAGTCGTGGCAAGAAAGATGCGGCAGAAGCCGCAAAATGGTTCTACCTAGCAGCAGAACAAGGTTATGCCCCTGCCCAGGCTGCCCTTGCACAGCTGTTTGAAACAGGACAAGGCGTTGAGCAGGATGAAGCGCGTGCCGCAAGCTGGTACACCAAAGCGGCAGAACAAGGCTATGCGCCTGCCCAGAACAACCTGGGTTATCTCTATGATCGGGGCAATGGCGTAGTCCAGGATTACACCGCCGCTCGGAAATGGTATGAAGCGGCCGCAGCACAGGGGAACGTACAAGCCATGTACAACCTGGGACAGCTCTATCAAACTGGTCATGGCGTTTCTCAGAACTATGGCATGGCAGTCAAATGGTTTCGTGTCGCCTCGGAAAACGGTTCTGTCAAAGCAGTGAACAGTCTGGGGATGGCCTATCTTGATGGCATGGGTGTCGAGATGGACCCTGTAAAAGCTGCCCGTTACTTCCAGACCGCAGCCCAGAAAGGCAACGTTTCCGCACAATACAACCTGGCAATCCTTTATATCCAGCAACCAGAAGCCCTTGCCAAGGGCGGCATACAGGCCACAGAAGCACAAGCATTACAATGGTTAAAGAAAAGCGCAGAAAATAGCAATACTGCTGCCATGGAATACCTTTCTGACGTTTACCGCGATGGGAAACTGGGACAACGGAGAAATAGCCAACTGGCAGACAGCTGGCAGGAAAAAGC
>CAVERB010000035.1:1476-8102 GCA_963618105.1 Oxalobacter sp.
GTTGAACCCCTGCCAACCATCAATAAATGATGGAAAACCTCTACTGACCGCTGGGAAACTTTCCTTCATTCTGTTTTTTTCATCAACCCTCCTGCTGACAGTGGTTATATCCCCAAAATTCCCTAGGATATGAGAAAAAAAGCAACATTTTTCATATTCCTAGTGTATTTATGGGAAATAAACCCTATATTTTCAGTAGGAAATTGTTATAATCATTCCCAACATCATCAAAAAAACCATGCAGACCGTTAAGGAGCTGACACGTGAAAATATCAACCAAAGGCCGCTATGCCCTCAGGTTCATGATTGACCTGGCAAAAAACAGCAAGGATCGGTATATCTCTCTGAAAGATGTCTCCATCCGTCAGGATGTTTCACTGAAATACCTTGAACAGATTGCATCAGCATTGGGCAAAGCTGGTCTGATCCAAAGCGTCCGCGGCTCGCAGGGCGGCTACCGTCTGGCACGGCTGCCGCATGACTACACTATCGGTGACATTCTCCGTCCGATTGAAGGTGATTTTGCCTGTGTATCCTGTCTGGAATCATCACCGAATGCCTGCGAACGCTATGAAACCTGTCCGACCGTCCATTTCTGGGAAGGATTGAACAAGGTCATCGCAGATTACCTGGATGGAACAACACTGGGCGATCTTTTGGAACGGGGGGCAGATGATGGCGGTTTCTATGTAATCTGACGGCTTCCATAAATAGTTTTCCATCTGTCTTGCAGATAGAGAAGTGGGATATTTTTCTCAAAAATGTTTATCAAGCACCTTTTTTGTTTTCACACAATTTGATTTTCAATTTCTTATACCAAGGAGCGCAAAATGGCTAACATCGCAAAAAACGCAACTGACCTGATTGGCAACACCCCATTGCTGGAAATATCCCGCTATGCAGCAAACAACGGGCTTGAAGCAACCATTCTGGCAAAACTGGAATATTTCAATCCGGCAGGCAGTGTCAAGGACCGTATCGCCAAAGCCATGATTGATGCGGCGGAAGCTGAAGGCAAGCTGGTTCCCGGCAAATCCACCATCATTGAACCGACTTCCGGCAATACCGGTGTCGGTCTGGCTGCTGTCGCCGCAGCCCGTGGCTACCGAATCATCATCACGATGCCTGAAACCATGAGCATTGAACGTCGCAAACTGATTAAGGGTTATGGTGCAGAACTGGTATTGACTGAAGGAGCCAAAGGCATGAAAGGTGCAATCGCCAAAGCTCAGGAACTGGCAAAGACTATCCCAGACAGCTTCATTCCACTGCAGTTTGACAATCCGGCAAACCCTGCCATCCATAAAGCCACTACTGGTCCTGAAATCTGGAAAGACACCGATGGCAAGGTCGATATTTTTGTCGCTGGTGTCGGCACCGGTGGTACCTTGACTGGCGCAGGTGCTTATCTGAAAGCGCAGAACCCAAACATCAAGGTCGTTGCCGTTGAACCAGCTACCTCCCCTGTCCTGTCTGGTGGCAAATCCGGTCCTCATAAAATCCAGGGTATCGGCGCTGGTTTTGTCCCAGCTGTCTTGGATACCAAGATTTACGATGAAATCATCCCCGTTCCAAACGAAGCTGCTTTTGAAACAGCACAGGCATTGGCACATTCCCAAGGTGTCCTGGTTGGCATTTCTTCCGGCGCCTCCCTGTGGGCTGCTACCCAGCTGGCGAAACGCCCTGAAAACAAAGGCAAGGTCATTGTGGCATTGCTGCCAGACAATGGCGAACGTTATCTTTCCACCGCCCTGTTCCCGGCAGACTGATTGGAATAAGATAACATTTTTTAATTCTTGAAAGACATGCGCCATGGATATTGACTCTCTCTGTATTCATGGTGGAAAGGTTGGCACCGACTCAAGCGGTGCCATTTCCACCCCGATCTACCAGACTGCCACCTATGCCCACCCCGGTCTTGGCAAAAGCACCGGTTTTGATTACAGCCGAGGCATGAACCCTACCCGGGGCGTGCTTCAGGAAACCATGGCAAAACTGGAAGGCGGTGTGGCAGCCTATGCGTTCTCATCAGGGCTGGCTGCAGCTTCTGCAATGATGGAGCTGTTCCAGCCTGGCGACCATATCATCTCCTCGGATGACCTGTACGGCGGGACATGGCGGCTCTTTCAGAATTTTTCAATGAAAAACGGTCTTATCTTCGACTGGGTTGATGCATCAGATCCAACCAAAGTCGAAGCAGCCATCCGGCCGGAAACCAAGGCTGTTTTCATTGAGACCCCCACGAATCCCCTGATGCATGTCAATAACATTGCGGCGATTGCTGAAATCACCAAGCGCCATGGTCTGCTGCTGCTGGTCGACAACACTTTCCTGAGCCCTGTCAACCAGCAGCCCATCAAATTGGGCGCAAACATTGTCCTGCACAGTGCCACCAAATACCTGTCAGGTCATAATGACACCCTGGCAGGCATCCTGGTCTGTGATTCAGAAGAACTGTCTGAACGGCTGCATTATATCCAGAACGCTGTTGGCGCTTCTTTGGGGGCATTCGACAGCTGGCTTGTCCTGCGCGGCATCCAGACACTGCCTATCAGGATCAAACGTCAGCAGGATACCGCCCTAAAAATCGCCCGTTGGCTTGAAGCGAATCCCAAGATTGCCAAAGTTTTCTATCCTGGCTTGAAAACCCATCCCAGCTATCAGACGACCCTCAAACAATCCAGGGGATTTGGCGGCATGATTTCCTTTGAGATTTCAGAAGAAGCAGGCGGGGAAAACCTTGTCAGGCAGATTCTTGAAGGCGTCAAGCTGATCCAGTTTGCAGAAAGCCTGGGCGGGACAGAAACCCTGATCACTTATCCAACCACCCAGACACACGGTGCCATTCCGGAAGCAGAACGCATCGCACGGGGCATCACCAACAAACTTCTGCGTCTGTCCATCGGTCTGGAACATCCGGATGACCTGATAGCCGACCTTGCACAGGCAATGGGTGATGAACCGCCCGCTAAAGATGATTTCGGCTTCAATACCCTCATCAACCGCAAGGGTACCGGATCATTGAAATACGATTATGCTGTTCAACGGGGCAAACCGGAAGATATTCTGCCCTTATGGGTTGCCGATATGGACTTCAAGGTTCCGCCATCTGTCACAACTGCCCTGCAGGAAGCCGTCTCGCATGGCATCTACGGCTATACTGAACCGAAACCAGGCTATTTTGAAGCCGTCCAGGGATGGTTTAAACGCCGTCATAACTGGTCCCCAAAAGCAGAATGGCTGGTCAAAACCCCTGGTGTTGTCTATGCCATCTGCACAGCCATTCGTGCCCTGACTCAAGAAGGCGATGCCATTCTGATTCAGCAGCCGGTCTATTATCCATTTTCCCTGTCGATTCGCGACAATCACCGGAAATTGATTAATAATCCCCTCGTCCTCAACAGCGGACATTATGAAATCGACCTGGCGGACTTTGAAAAGCAAATTGTTGAGAATAACGTCAAGCTCTTCATCCTCTGCAACCCGCATAATCCGGTCGGGCGTATCTGGACACGGGATGAACTGAAAGCGATGGCGGATATCTGCCTGAAACATCATGTCCTGGTGATTTCTGATGAAATCCATGCAGACTTTGCTTTCCCGGGATATGCCTATACCCCTTATGGACAATTAGGCGACATCTACCAGGATAACGTTGTAATCTGTACAGCGCCTAGCAAAACCTTCAATATCGCTGGCCTTCAGGTCTCAAATATCTTTATTCCCAATGCTGACCTTCGAAAGCAATTTCAGCAAGCATTCAATGCGACAGGCTATGACCAGATGAACACCATGGGACTGATCGCTGCACAGGCTGCTTATGAAGGCGGCGAAACATGGCTGGATGCCCTGCTAGCGTACCTGACCGTCAATCTGGGCATTCTCCGCAAATTCACGGCTGAACGGCTGCCAGGCGTCAAACTGATTGAACCGGAAGGCACCTATCTTATCTGGCTTGACTTTGCGGATACCGGTCTTTCCGGCAAAGACCTGGATAATTTCATCGTCAATGATGCCCACCTATGGCTGGATCATGGTGAAATCTTCGGTCCAGGCGGAGAAACCTTTGAACGTATCAATATCGCCTGCCCTGCCACAACCTTAATCAAGGCATTGGAACAGCTTGAAAAAGCCTTGAAAGAAAAAACAGGCAGATAACACGTCTCTCTCAATACGGACGCCGGTTAAGGATTCTCCCATAACCGGCATTTTCTTATGGGAATCAGGCTGTCAGGCAGCATCGCGATCTGCTTCCTCTGATGCTTCTTCATCAACCAGCCAACCCATTGCCTTCAACCGTTGCTCGAGAAACGACCCAAAGCCATTCTTAAACCGGATTTTCTTGTTATGAAGATTGATGAAAAGCTGTCCCAACGTCTGGGCATTCAGCTTGAAAGGCATCTTTCCTTTCCGATAATGATGAAAACAAACCGTCTTATAAACCGGCAGATAAACCGAAGCTGGCATCGGATGCTGGAAATGGTCATGGTTTCCTGCAACCGTCTGCCATTTGAAAACCTGTTGGGGATTCATATGTAGCATCAGGAAATCCTCAAAATTCATTTCTGAAAAGAGGAAATCCGGGATGGAAGCAGGCTTTGTCGCATAATTGTTGGCTTCACTGCTCGTATAAATATCCCAATCCACCCAAATGATAATCTCTTCATACCGCAGGAACTTACGAACACTCCGATAATGCCCGATAACCGCCTTACAGGCACCATTGCCAACGGTTCTGGGAATAAACGTCAAAGGAATCCGGTATTCCCGCAAAAAACGGTTCAGTTCCTGGAGATACATATTCTCAGACTGCCCTTCACAGACAACCGTCACCGTTCGGGACAGCGAAGGAAGTTTCCGTGTATCCATCATGAGCACCCTATTCAGATATACGGGAAAGGTATCCCGGCAAATTGCCCGTTCAGATACTGCTGCCTGAAATTGACAATATTGCTGTTGAACCCTTCAAAATCAGAAAGCCGAACCAGATCTGTCCCTTCCTGCAAGGTTTTCCGGACAATACCAACCTCTGAAGCCCGCAACATACCTGCATCCAGAATTTCTGTGTTATGCACGGTGAAAATCAGCTGCGCATTATGTGCGTTGTACCGTTTTTCCTTGAACAACCTGACCAGCTCAATCAAGAGCAATGGATGCAGTGAACGATCCAGCTCATCAACAATCACGATTCCGCCAGTTTTCAATACCGACAAGAATATCCCCAGCAAACCAGCGACAATCTGAGTACCGCTGGATTCCTCGGTCGTGAAATCAAATTCGACTTCATTGCCGTCTGCATCCTGATGAAAAGAACGAATACTGTCTGCATTCAGAACAACATTCTCTCCCTCTTTCTCGACACTGGTAATCCGGTTATAAAACTCGGGCGGTGCATCCAGGTATTCCTGAATATGGTTCTTGTCATGCTCCAGCATGACCCGTGTCCGGTCCATCGCCATCCGGCTGATATGAATATCAAGACTTTCAAGCAATGACGTAATCTGCTCAAAAGCACTTTTCAACGGTTCAGGCTCATGCGCATTTGCCAGGACCGCTGCCAGCGTATTGACTCCTCTGGACAAATGAATACTGTTGTCACTCAACACAACAAACTGTTCCGTCAGGTATTCGCAGAGCATTGTAATCCCTGCATGAAGCCCCTGATAACGCTTGCCGATGACGGACAGGAACGTTACCGTCTGATCGCTTTGCGGATTGCAGCATTCAACCCGATGGATTTCCTGCAACCGTGCTTCCGGATATGCCGAGGAAGACAATCCCTTGAAAAACTTGCCTTCCGCACTGATCCGGTAGATTTCTTTCCCATCTACCTGCAGCTGTTCCCTGATGATCGTTTGCCGATTGTATGCCAGCTCAAACAGGTAATCCTGTCCGTTGAGGACAAACGCTGCCGAAAAACGAGTTGGCTTACCACGATTATTCAACTTATCGGGATGGAATTGTCCCTGTATTCCCGTCAACACACAGTCGGCAAACACCCGCAACGCCATCAGGACATTGGACTTGCCTGATGCGTTCGAGCCATAAACCGCCAATGTCGGCACCAACCGGACTTTCTTTCGGGGTTCAAGAAAATACAGGGTTCCCGAATCCCGATACCCCACGGGAGCCCGCTTTTCAGCAAAAGAAAGATTGAGACGGAGAGCCTGGATGGAGCGAAAATTACGGACTTTGAAGGATGACAACATGATGGCACCTGCTTTCTTTATCTTGACCGTAAATACAGTATACCGCATGTCGCCGCCAGGCAACCTTGATAAGCACCATATCCCATTGGATTTTCTGGTCAATACCAATGAAACCGGAAATCAGATTCTCCATATGGTATCGATATGGCATTGCCAGGCTTGCCGGGAAACCTGGAAATCCCCCATTAAATTAATCACACCGTTCCATCCGCATTGCGCCAGGACGCACATACGGCCATTCTCAACGATACCGCCCCATTCGGCAGGGAAAACCCGCATGTTCGGTCATATCAGCGATGAGGCAGGATTTCAAGCGAGATTTTCAGACTGAATCCATGCCAGCCGCTTTTTGGCCGCTTTCTCAAGCGCTGTTTTCGTCAGCAACTTCAGTTCACTGGTATCAACACGCTTGCTGGC
>CAVERB010000036.1:0-9369 GCA_963618105.1 Oxalobacter sp.
ATCATACTGTCTGTCATAAAATTATCTTTCCAGTTCAGTTTTCGAGAACGGTTTCAAGTGCTTCCTGTTTTCCCATCCATTCTTCCTCAACGACAGACAGGCGTTTCCTGCATTCAGCCTGCTGGGCAAGTATGGCTTTAAGCCGGTCTTTGTTGGCAAAATCATAAATGGTTGGATCGTTCATCTGATTGTCGATGGCGGACAGTGTGTTGTTCAGCTGCTCCATTTCTTTTTCGAGCTCGGCAATCCGTTTTTCAAGCGGTTTTTTCAGGGCAGAGAGGCGTTGGCGTTCCTGCGCTTCCAGTCGTTTCTGTGCTTTTCGGTCAACGGAAAGATGGGGCGTTTTTTCTTCATGGGTTGATGGCGTATTGGTTTCCGGTTTCTTCAAACGGGTGTCAAACAGCCAGTTCCGGTAGTCTTCAAGGTCGCCGTCAAATGCCTTTAACTGATGGTCTGCTACGATATAGAAACGGTCAGTGGTAGCGCGCAGCAAATGCCTGTCATGAGAAACGAGCAGCAGGGTGCCTTCATACTGGGCGAGCGCCTCTGTCAAGGCTTCACGCATGGCGAGGTCGAGGTGATTGGTCGGTTCGTCAAGCAGCAGCAGGTTAGGGCGCTGCCAGACAATCAGTGTCAATGCCAGGCGGGCTTTCTCGCCGCCTGAAAAAGGCGCAACCGGACTGGTTGCCATATCACCGTGGAAATTGAAACTGCCCAGGAAATTCCGCAGATCCTGCTCTCGGGTATCGGGCGCCAGTCTGGCAAGGTGCCACAAAGGCGATTCTTCATTGCGGAGCGTTTCTACCTGATGCTGGGCAAAGTAACCGATTTTCAGTCCTTTACCAGTTGTGAAAACACCCTCCAGAGGTTTCAGTTCGCCGGCAACTGTCCGAATGAAAGTAGATTTACCGGCGCCGTTTACACCAAGAATGCCGATACGTTCTCCCGTCTGTAAGGCAAAGCGCTCGGTGAACAGGACAGGATGAGTTGCAATGATGTTGCCCAGTGCATCAGTATCAGTATAACCCGCAGTGATATTTTCCATCACCAACAAGGGATTCGGTGAGGACTCGGGTCCCGGAAAGACAAAGGAAAATGCAGCGGCAGCCCGAAGCGGCGCCAGCTCTTCCATCTTTTCCAGCATCTTCAAACGGCTTTGGGCTTGTTTTGCCTTGGAAGCCTTATAACGGAAGCGGTTGATATAAGCCTGGAGATGGGCACGGCGTTTTGCCTGTTTTTCGATCATTGCCTGCATCAAAGTCATCTGCTCGGCATGCTGACGTTCAAAGGCGGAGTAATTGCCGGTATATCGTTTCAGCTTCCTGTCATCAATATGCAGAATGACATTGACAGCACCGTCCAGAAAATCTCGGTCATGGGAAATAATGATAAGGGTGCCTGGATAGCGTTTCAGCCAGTCTTCCAGCCAAAGAATAGCATTAAGATCAAGATGGTTGGTCGGTTCATCCAGTAACAGCAGGTCAGAAGGACACATCAGTGCTTGCGCCAGGTTCAGGCGCATCCGCCAGCCGCCGGAAAATTCAGCGACATTGCGCTGCATATCTGCCATGGAAAATCCCAATCCCAGCAATAACTGTTCAGCACGGGAATAAGCAGTATAGGCACTGGCATCCGCCAGGGCGGTATGCAGTTCCGCAATCCTGATGCCGGTCGCTGCGTTCTGCGGTTTGGATTCAACGGATGCCAGTTCAGCTTCAAGCCTGCGCAGATGAACATCCCCGTCAATGACATAATCCAACGCATTGCGCTGCAGGGCGGGCGTTTCCTGAGCAACATGAGAAATCCGCCAGGAGGCCGGAAAATCAACATCCCCTTTATCAGGATGCAGTTCCCCCTGAAGCAATGCAAACAAGCTGGTTTTTCCGGCCCCGTTAGGACCAACCAGCCCGACCTTTTCGCCAGGGTTCAGCGCGGCATCTGCCTGTTCAAACAGGATTTTGGTTCCCCGCATCAGGGTAAGACCAGAAAAGCGGATCATGCCTGGTCAAGTCCCTTCAATTGCTGGGCAGTCAGCAGGAAAACACGGTCATCGCCCCCTGATGTCGTCAGCCATGTCAGCTCCAGTTCCGGGAATGCCGCAATGGCGTTTTCAGCTTCGTTGCCGATTTCGACAATCAGCAGCCCGTCATCAGTCAGGCGTTTACCGGCTGTCTTGACAATACGCCTGACGATGTCCATACCATCAAAGCCGCCGGCAAGCGCCATCTGCGGTTCCGCCTTGTATTCCAAGGGCAGTTTTCCCATGGAATCCTGGTTGACATATGGCGGGTTGGTGACAATCAGCTGATACTGTTTTTCAGGGATGCCGTCATAAAGGTCCGCATGATGCAGGTGAACGCGGTTTTCCATGCCATAGTTGTTGATATTAGTCTGGGCAACCGCTAATGCAGCAGGAGAAAGCTCAACCGCATCAACATGGGCGTTAGGGAGCTGATCTGCCATCATGATAGCCAGGCAGCCTGAACCCGTGCAAAGCTCAAGGATATCCACAATACTGTCCGGATCACTGACCCAGGGCGAGAACTGCTCAACAATCAATTCGGCAATGAAAGAACGCGGCACGATAACACCGCTGTCAACATAAAAAGCATAGCCCTGCAGCCATGCCTCATGGGTCAGATAAGCAGCCGGGATACGCTCAGTAGCACGCCTTTCAATAATCTCCATGACATCCTTGATTTCTGAAGGCATCAGTTTTGCGTCAAGAAAAGGCTCCAGACGGTCAAGCGGCAGCGATAGCGTATGCAGAATCAGATAGACGGCTTCATCAAAGGCGTTGTCAGAGCCATGTCCAAAAAACAGGTTTTCCTGGTTGAACCGCGAGACAGCATACCGTAACAGATCCCTGACGGTTGAGAAAGGCAAGGCTTCCTGACGGATATCCAGTGGCAGTGACGACATGGCATTTTCCTTTGACAATAACAGACCTGTGCAAGTCAAACCTGCAATTTATAAAAAGAAAAATTCTACCGTATTTTGGCAGGTTTATCGGTCTGGAACAGATTTTCCAATGTACGCTGGTAGATTTCTGTCAGCGGTTCAATATCGGCGATTAGAACATTTTCGTCAATCTGGTGGATAGTTTCTGTGAGTGGTCCAAATTCCACGACTTGAGGACAGATTTTTGCAATAAAGCGGCCATCAGAAGTGCCGCCGGTAGTTGAGAGTTCTGGCGTCATACGGGTGACAGCAGTAATGGCATCTGACAAAGCCTGAGTCAGATTGCTGCGGGGAGTCAGGAACGGTTCACCGGACAACCGCCAGTTGATAGTGTAATTCAGCCCATGACTGTCCAGAATTTCATGAACACGTTTCTGAAGGCTCTCTGCGGTGCAGGATGTGCTGAAACGGAAGTTAAAATCCACCTTCATTTCGCCGGGAATCACATTGTTTGCCCCTGTGCCTGCATGGATATTCGACATCTGCCAGGAAGTTGGTTCATAGTATTCATTGCCTGAATCCCAGACTTCCGCTGCCAGGTCCGCCAGCGCCTGCATGGCTTTGTTGATAGGATTGAATGCCCGAGCGGGGTAGGCAATATGCCCTTGCTTGCCAAAGACAGTCAAATTTCCCAACAGCGAACCACGGCGGCCGTTCTTGATGGTGTCGCCCAGGACAGATACTGAACTGGGCTCACCGACAATACACCAGTCAGGCAGGATTCCCCGTTCTTCAAGAATGCGGACAACAACCTTGGTGCCGTCAATGCCGATATCTTCTTCATCGCTGGTGATGATGAAGCCAATCGAACCCTGATAATCCGGGCATTGGCTGATAAAATCCCGGGCCGCTGTCACCATTGCGGCAACAGAAGTTTTCATGTCAGCGGCACCGCGTCCATACAGCCGTCCGTCACGGACTGCCGGTGTGAATGGATCAGAAGTCCATTGTTCAACAGGACCTGTCGGAACAACATCAATATGTCCGGCAAAAACCATTAGCGGGCTTTCAGTCCCATGCCGTGCCCAGAGATTGGTGACACCGTTGGAAACAAGCGTTTCACAGACAAAACCCAACGGTTCAAGCAGTCCGGTAATGCGGGGAATACAGCCGCCATCAACCGGAGAAACCGATTGACGGCTGATCAGGTCACAAGCAAGGTCGAAAGTGGTTGGGTTCATCGCATCATTCATCGGTCAATTATCCCTGAGCAGGTCATTGAGTGAAGTTTTGGCGCGTGTTTCGGCGGATACTCGTTTGACGATGACAGCGCAGTTCAGATTATATTTGCCATCCGGCGACGGCAGACTGCCCGGCACCACCACAGATCCTGCAGGGACACGACCATAAAGAATCTTATCATTTTCACGGTCATAAATGCGGGTGGACTGACTGATGAAAACCCCCATCGCAATCACGCAGTTTTCTTCGACAATAACCCCTTCGACGATTTCAGAACGGGCGCCGATGAAACAGTTATCCTCGATGATGGTTGGATTAGCCTGTATCGGTTCCAGCACACCGCCGATACCGGCGCCGCCAGACAAGTGAACATGCTTGCCGATCTGAGCGCAAGAACCGACAGTTGCCCAGGTGTCTATCATCGTGCCTTCGCCGACATAAGCACCGATATTCACGAAAGAAGGCATCATCACCACATGCTTGCCGATATAACTGCCTTGCCGGGCAATGGCGGGAGGAACGACACGGATACTGGCAGTTGCAAAATCATCTTGCGTCCAGTTGGTGAACTTGCTGCTGCATTTATCATAAAAGTGCAGGGCATTGGAACAGTTCTCACCGACAGGCATGACCGTGTTTTCCTGAAGACGGAAAGACAGAAGACATGCCATTTTCGCCCATTGGTTGACAGACCATTCCCCATTGATTTTCTCCGCCACCCGCAACGTGCCTGTATCTAGCATATGAATCACATCATTCACGGCATGGCGAATTTCAGGAGAAACCGTTGTGGCGGTAAAAGTGTTCCGCGTTTCCCAGGCAGTTTCGATCACCTGTTTCAAAGCTTCGTTAGACATCATGGATCCCCATTTCGATCGTTGTTTATCAGTTCTGGTGTTGTTGAACAAATTGGACGATGCGCCGGATACCTTCAAGACATTCATCCGGTTCCGCGACCAATGCAATACGAATGCGGTTATCCCCCGGATTGATGCCATGCGCATGCCGGGCAAGATAACTGCCTGGCAGAACCGTTACATTGAACTGTTCATAGAGCTTTCGGGCAAATTGCGTATCCGTCAATCCTGACTTCCTGAAGACCTCGGCCCAAAGATAAAAACTGGCATCGGGAAGCGCGACATCGGCGACCTGTTGCAGAATTGGAAGCGCATCATGACATTTTCGGATATATTTCGCACGGTTTTCAATCACATGCTGTTCGTCCTGCCATGCGGCAATAGAAGCCGCCTGAATGGTCTCGCTCATAGCCGTGCCATGATAAGTACGGTAAAGCAGGAATTGCCGGATAATGGCGGCGTCTCCTGCTACAAAACCGGAACGCATCCCTGGCACATTGGAGCGTTTGGAAAGAGAAGAAAGCATAATCAGGCGCGGATAACCTTCCCGTCCCAACTGATGCGCTGCCTGAAGCCCTCCCAGCGGCGATTCATTGAAATAAATTTCCGAATAACATTCATCCGAGGCGATCACAAAGCCATACCTGTCAGAAAGGGCAAACAACGTTTCCCATTGCGGCAGCTGCATGACTGCGCCAGTAGGATTGGCAGGAGAACAGACATAGACCAGTTTCGTTTTTGCCCAGACAGCGTCAGGAACCGTACGGTAATCACATGCAAAATTCAGGGCAGGATCCGCATTGACGAAATAAGGTTCGGCACCGCCTAGATAAGCCGCACCCTCATAAATTTGGTAGAAAGGATTCGGGCAAATGACATAACCGTGTTCGGCAGGATCCAATACCGTCTGGGCAAGGGCGAAAAGCGCTTCCCGGGAACCCAATGTCGGCAGAATTTCCTTGGAAGCATCAGGCCTGGGGATGCCATAACGGTTTGCAAGCCAGTCAGCAATGGCTTCCCGTAATAACGGTGTGCCCAAAGTTGCCGGATATTTCTGAAGCCCTTGCAGGTTCTCGGTCAAGGCCTGTTGGATAAAAGGCGGCGTTGGGTGCCTGGGCTCTCCGATGCCCAAATTGATGGGCGTATAACCAGGATTGGGCGTAACCCCTGCGAACAATTTTCTCAGCTTTTCAAACGGATAAGGCTGTAGGCGGTCAAGTAACGGATTCATACGGTATAGTCCTGCGGTAATGATTCCTGTTTTTCTTTTTTCAAAGTCTGAAAAAGAAGCAATCCTTGTGCCAGAAAGGGCAGTTTGCTTTTTTATGGTGCATCCGAATTGAAAAAAGAGAAGATCGAACACAAAAAAGCCAGCAGCAAAACGCTTGCCGCCGGCTTTTCACGACATCCTGTTAAGGATTAAAGCATAGTTGCTCGCAGGACATCGCCAGACAGCGGCGAGAGATAGGCAGGCGCAATATCAAATACCGTCTTGCAGCCGGAAACACCTTCCTTGTTCAGACGGACAGTCGCGCGCGCATAAGCAACGAGCACATTGGCAGTAAATTCCGGGTTGGAATCCAGTTTCAAGCTGTATTCAATAATATGCTTGTTTTCCTTGTTTGCCCCTGTGATACCAGTTCTGAAGACAAAACCACCGTGCGGAATACCGCCATGATCCCTGATCAGTTCTTCCTGAGAGATGAAGTTGACCGTGGTGTCATAATCAGAAAAATAATTTGGCATGGTCTTGATTTCATGCGCAACCGAAGCGGCATCCGCACCTTCTTCGAGGACAACATAACACAAACGAGTGTGCTTCTGGCGGGTACTCAATTCAGGATTGGAACCGGACCTGACCGCATCCAGCGCACTGTCGATAGGGCAGGTGTACTGTCTGGCATCTTTGACCCCCTTTACCCGGCGGATCGCATCGGAATGCCCCTGACTGACCCCTTTCCCCCAGAAAGTATAGTCATTACCCTGTGGCAAAATAGCGTTGGCATACAGACGGTTCAGGGAGAACATGCCAGGATCCCAACCAGCGGAAATCAGGGCAACCTTGCCGCTGGCTTTGGCGGAAGCATTGACATTATCGAAATGTTCCGGAATCTTGGCATGCGTATCGAAACTGTCCACCACATTGAACAGTTTTGCATATTCAGGCGTCTGGACAGGCAGATCGGTAGCACTGCCGCCGCACAAAATCATGACATCAATCTTGTCTTTATAGCTTGCCGCATCATTGACACTGGCGACGACCGCATTCTTGGACAGGATTTTCAAAGAAGCCGGATCACGTCTTGTAAAGACGGCTGCCAGTTCCATATCCTCCGCATCATTGATGGCGCATTCGACACCACGGCCAAGGTTGCCGTAGCCTAAAATCCCCACTCTGGTTGTCATTTCTAAAATTCCCCCATTAGATTGAATGAAAGCGCCCCCCATAGGCGCAAGATAAAACAACTTTAAAATGTAGCATCCTTTAGGCAAACAGTCTATCTTTTGAACGGATGTGCGTCATATCGGTGCAAGCCTGCACCATTTCAAATCTTCCGTCCCCAAAATGGGTATCATTAAAAAAGTCATGATAGCGAATAGCATGAACGCGTTTAAGATAATCGGAGAACCACCATCAGGAGTGGGAAATGGCATGGAAACCAACGCTATACGATGAAAAACAAGGATATGTTTCTGTCTATGGAAAAGGACTGCTGGAATATCTACCGACAGGACAATCTTTGCGGATTTTGGACCTTGGCTGCGGGACAGGCACGCTTGCCAGCCTGATGGCGGATAGAGGGCATGACGTATTGGGCGGTGATTCGTCACCAGAAATGATTGCCAGAGCGAGAGCGATGTTCCCAGCATTGCGGTTTGAGGTCATTGATGTCCTGACAATGACTTTTGAACAATCGTGGGACATCGTCTTTTCCAATGCAGTGTTCCATTGGATTTCTGACCATAAGCGTTTGCTGGAGAATATTTACAGAGCACTGAAACCCCAGGGGCAGCTGATCTGTGAATTTGGCGCAGCGGGCAATATCCATGCGATAGAAAACGCCTTTCAGTCATGTGCCGAAAATTATGGGATTAACTATCAGACACATTTCAATTTTGAGACGGCAGAAAACTTCAGGGAGCTGCTGGAAGCGGCGGGATTTACAGTGGAAACCTGCTATATCTATGACCGTCCAACACCGCTGAAAGGGGCTGAAGGCATCCGGGATTTTGTCAGGCAGTTCTATGCCGTTGAATTGTCGGATATGACTATGCCTCAACAGCAACAGATATGTGAGGAAATGGAAGCAATGCTGAAACCGGTACTTTGGGATGGCACCCAATGGATTGCCGATTACCGCAGATTACAGACGGTTGCCCGCCGTCCATAACAACATCTGGATAATGCAAAAATGGGAAAACAGAGAGATGTATTCCCGCTTTCTGATCAGGAGAGCAATTTCCAGGCGGGTAATGCGCTGAAGAATCTGGCTGAGCGAATATCTGCCTGATTGTTTCGGTGGTTCCGAACCGTCCAATCGCATCTGCGAAGAATGTGCTGTATGTGGCGGCCGGTGATGTGGTGGCGTCTATGAGCGTCTACGACTTCGCACAGGGTGTTGTCACCGGACGGGCTTCAAGGGATAGTCGGTGATGTTGATTCCTTGTCTGATTGTTAGTACAATTTGCAAATGAAGATTGAATACGATAAGATCAAGAACGAAAGGAATATCCGCGAGAGGGGATTGTCCTTTGATGAGGCTGAGGAATTTGATTTCAGCTCTGCCAAAAGTATACAGAGGATGACCGGAAGGATTACGGTGAAACCCGCATCGTTGCGCTTGGCAAGCTCTATGGCCGTGTTCATGTCCTCGTATTCAAGGAAACTGAAGACGGTATCCGTGTCATCAGTTTCCGCAAAGCTAACAAGCGGGAGATTAAGGAATATGAATACCATCGACAATGACGATATCCAATGGACCCGGGAAATGTCGGAAAAGGCTGTGACGTTTTCCGAACTGCCACAGGGTTTGCAGGAAAAGCTCCGGCGTTTCCGGGGACCACAGAAAAAACCGACCAAGGTTCCGACAACGGTCCGGCTCGATGCAGATGTGCTGGCTGCTTTGCGTGCAACAGGCAAGGGCTGGCAGACGCGCATGAATGATGCGTTGCGTGATTTGGTTGCCAAGAATGCTTTTTGAGTTGTCTGCACTCTCATCCAGTATTTTCGTCTGATGTTTCACAAAAATTACACATCGCAAGAAAAAAACATAACCATTTAAATTCCCGAGATACAACCTGTACTCCACCTCAATCGTATGGAAAAATCGTACAGTTCCCTCTGCTCAGTTGTACGAAAATCTCGAAC
>CAVERB010000036.1:9379-15362 GCA_963618105.1 Oxalobacter sp.
ATCTCGAACAGCGGCCCTTGCCTGACTTGTTTTTCCTGCTATAATACAACACAAGTATGCAACACATTTGACAATACAAACATGAAGAAAATCGAGTTTGAATGGGACAGCGGCAACTGGCCAAAATGTGGCAACCACGGTGTAACCCGTGAAGAAATAGAACAGTTGTTCTTGGAAAGCGAAGTCATGATATCTCGTGATATCAAGCATTCCACGCCGCAGGAAAAACGGCTGATTGCTGTGGGATATGTCAAAAGTCGTGCCATGTTTGTTGTATTCACAAACAGAAACGATAAAATCCGTCCACTCAGTGCTCGGTACATGCATAAGAAGGAGTTGAAGCACTATGAAAAAGAAACTGAGAAAAGTGCCTGAATTTAAAACAGACGAAGAAGCCATTGCATTCCTTGACCAGGATCTGTCTGACCTGGATTACTCCCAGTTCGTTCCAATGCGGTTTGAACTGAAGAAAAAGGAATCATCACTGAACATCCGTCTGCCAGCCATCCTGATGGACGCTGTCAAGGCAAAAGCTAAAGAACTGGATATGCCTTATGCCAGATATGTCCGCATGGTGCTTGAAAACGACCTGCGAACAGCAAAATGACCGAATCCGTCAAGAAGCTGGCTGACACCCTCCTGAAAGAGGGAAAAAATGGGTGAATTGGGAACCCTGCTCATTCAGAGCCTACAGAAAGCCATCGGCTTTGCATCCGAATAATGCAAAAGCGGGAAAACATCCATCTGTTTTCCCGCTTTCACCTGACAAGGCTGGTCCTAACAGTCAACATATTCGGGCTTGACACAATCCACAAAATATTCTGTCCTGCCGTCTTTCTCTATCCTGATAAGACCATGAACATCCGTATCGAATCCCGGGAACCGGTCGTTGAAATTACGAGCGAATCGCAGATAATCAACAATCGTCTTGTTGAACCGTTCGCCGGGAATCAATAGGGGAATACCGGGCGGATACGGCGTCAGCAGAATAGAAGTAACCCGTCCTTCAAGCGCATCAATCGGTACCCGCTCAACTTCACGATGCACCAGTTTTGCATAAGCATCTGAAGGTTTCATGGCAGGACTCATATCTGACAAATACATCTCGGTTGTCAGTCGGGCAACATCGTTTTCACGATAATAATCGTGAATCTGCTGACACAAATCTTTCAGTCCCATCCGCTCATAACGGGGATTGGCCGCCGCAAATTCAGGCAGCACCCGCCAGATTGGCTGGTTCTTGTCATAGTCATCCTTGAACTGCTGTAAAGAAGCAACCAACGTGTTCCAGCGGCCTTTGGTAATGCCGATGGTAAACATAATGAAAAAACTGTACAGCCCGCATTTCTCAACAATAATGCCGTCTTCAGCCAGGAAAGTCTTGACGATGGATGCCGGGATACCGGTTTCCTCAAATTCACCCGTCAATGAAAGACCAGGCGTGATAACAGTCGCCTTGATCGGATCCAGCATATTGAAATCCGGCGCAATATTCCCGAACCCATGCCAGTTGTCTTCCGCTTTCAGAATCCAGTCATCCCGTTCACCAATATCATTCTCGGCAAATTCTTCAGGTCCCCAAACCTGGAACCACCAGTCATCTGCAAATTCGTTGTCGATCTTCTTCATAGCACGGCGAAAATCCAGCGCTTCCAAAATGGATTCCTCAACCAATGCTGTGCCGCCGGGCGGTTCCATCATGGCTGCCGCCACGTCACAGGACGCAATAATTGCATACTGCGGCGATGTGGATGTGTGCATCAGAAACGATTCATTAAAAGTATTCTGGTCCAGCTTCACTTCCTCAGATTCCTTAACCAAAATCTGGGAGGCCTGGGACAACCCTGCCAGCAGCTTATGAGTGGACTGCGTGGAAAAGACCAGTGACTTCTTCGCACGCTGTCCCCGCTCACTGATTGCATGCATATCCCGATAAAAATCATGGAAACACGCATGCGGCAGCCACGCTTCATCGAAATGCAGCGCATCAATCTTGCCGTCCAGCATTGACTTGATAGTCTCATCGTTATAGACAATCCCATCATAAGTTGACTGGGTAATCGTCAGAATACGAGGCTTCTTGTTCGGTACCTGCCGGGCAAAAGGATTCGCCTCAATTTTCTGCTGAATGGCCGCAAAGTCAAATTCTGATTTCGGAATCGGACCGATAATGCCATAGTGATTGCGGGTCGGCATCAAAAAGACCGGAATAGCCCCCGTCATGATAATGGCATGCAGAATAGATTTATGACAGTTACGGTCAACCACCACAATATCATTGTCAGCAATCATCGAGTGCCAGACAATCTTGTTGGAAGTTGAAGTGCCATTCGTGACAAAATAACAATGATCTGCATTGAAAATACGGGCGGCATTCAATTCACTCTTGGCAACAGGCCCCGTATGATCAAGTAGCTGTCCCAACTCCTCAACGGCATTGCAGACATCAGCCCGCAACATATTTTCACCGAAGAACTGATGAAACATCTGACCGATGGGCGATTTCAGAAAAGCCACCCCGCCAGAATGACCCGGACAATGCCAGGAATAAGAACCATCCTGGGCATAATGCATCAGCGCCCGGAAGAAAGGCGGCGCAAGCCCGTCCAGATAAGTCCTTGCTTCCCGGATAATATGCTTGGCGACAAATTCCGGCGTATCTTCAAACATATGGATAAAACCATGCAGCTCACGCAGCAAATCATTCGGAATATGACGCGAAGTACGTGTTTCACCATAGAGATAAATCGGAATATCGGCATTCTTCGCACGGATTTCCGTGACGAAAGAACGGAGCGCTTTCAATGCAGCATCAACTTCGGCAGCCGTTCCCTCACCGAACTCCTCATCATCAATCGAAAGCACAAAAGCAGAAGCCCGGGACTGCTGCTGCGCAAACTGTGACAAATCGCCGTAACTAGTGACACCCAGAACCTCCATCCCCTCATCCTCAATAGCTTGGGCAAGCGCACGGATGCCCAGACCGGAAGAATTTTCAGAACGGTAATCTTCGTCAATAATGACGATAGGAAAACGGAATTTCATCGTTCATGCCTCTCTATTGGAATCATGAAAACCGGACATACCGGAAAAGTTGAATGGATTATACGTTAGTTACAAGAGAGATACCCTATCTGACAAGCCGGAATTTTTGCTGTCTGAATGCTAAAACAACAGTTGGGAAAATCACCGGAGAATGATGGCCGGAAACCGTAGGGCAAAAGGTCAAAACCGGTGTTGGATACCGACATTCACCTGATTAATATTGCCATCTTCGACAGATGCGGTTCCGGTATTATTTGAAATACCGCTCATATCATATTCCGTATGCGTCACGGAACCATAGAACGCAGTATTTTCTGAAACGTTGTGAGTATATCCGAACGTGACCGATCGCATATCGGCAGGATCATTGCCTGAACCGGCGGCATTCCTGTCATTTTTCATGCGCGTGTAATCGACAGCCGCATTGAAATGGCCCTGACCGACAGCATAATTCATCCCGACATGCCAGGAGTCCCGATCCAGAGGAGATTCAATAAAACGATTCTGGTCAATGCCAAAAGCCCGTTTGCCTGCCAATAAGTCACGGGTTGTTGCCAGAGAACGATCATTCTGCCTTTCATAATTCAGTTCAAAACTGGCAGGACCCAAAGCATAAACACCCCCAGAATCGCGATAGGATGATGCTGGCGAAAGTTTTTCAGCCCTGTCAGCCTGATCATTGGCAGCAGGGGATAACTGCTTATCGGTGGGTTTCATAAAAACAGAAGAAGCGCCTGCTGATGCAATCAGATTACCATGCCGGTCAACATCAGGAATCCCTTTGTCCGGGAAAGCCGCCTGCTGTTTTGAGGATGGAGCGGTAAATTCCTGGACGGAAGGATCACGTTTTGTCCATGCCTGATGGATAACAGTCGTTTTTTTCCGATGTTTTTTCGGCAGGGCGTGCTGGGACTTTTTCTTGGCGGATGCAGTAGCGGTCTGCCTGCTGCTGTTGGCAATGGCAGGCTGGAAAGACAACAGGCACAGACAACCTATCGTCATTGATAATGACAGCAGAAACAGAGGGTTATACCGATACTGCACAGACATAAGACAACCTGCCATTGACAGCCAACCGGAACAAATGCCGGGGGCTTCGCCAAAAAAATTGTTCTGAAAATATCCCATTATCTATGGAAACCTCTGACCCGCGTACAGTCGTTTACAAAGTTTTACGGTCATTTCAAGGTAATTTTCCATTGACCGTTCTTGCGTGAACCTTGCCTCATGAGCAGTCCTGACAACTGCAAATCATGCAAATACCTCTGAATAGTCGTTACAGATAACCCGATTGACTTGGATAATTCAGATATCGTTATTCTGGGATTCTGTCCAATAGTTGACAAGATTTGTATCAAAGTTTTCTTACGGGCATCGCTTAAGGGATTGCTCTTTTCTTTGGCTGCTTCGTTTATCGCCTCCATTATCCTGTCATTTTGGATTATGTCAGTCTTCGTCAGGAAAGTGTTGTGAATAAAGAATCAAGATGCCGTTATTAAATTCAGTTTTGATGATAATCGCATAAATGATAATTATGCTGAATTTGGCGATAAAATTATTAAGAGGGTTCCGAACAAGTTCAATGTTCCGGAGTTTTGCTGATTGGCAGTTTGTGTTTCTTGCCGCTTTGTTCCAGTCAGGCACCATAGCCATTGGACATGACACACTGCCATTTTTTGTTGTCATGGTTGCCGCCATAGTAATAGACGTTGTAGCTCACGCCTTCATACATCATGTCTGTCAGGATGATTTCCATGTCGCCGTTTGCATTCAAGTCAGCAAAAGCCTCCACCTTATGGATGTGTGGTGGTTGCCAGTCGATATTGGCGGGAGAGGTTCCCTTCTGTGAAATGTAGGAGGCCAGGATATGTTCCTTGACAACGCCGTTTTCAATCTGACGGACAATGACCAGCGAATAGCTGTTGGGGCTGGCAGCAGGCATGACCCCATAGTTCGGGAATTCACTGTCGGGATTCCATGCTGCATCACCGCCTTGCTGTGGCGGGATGTTGGAGGCGACAATGACGATGTCATTGTAGTCAGGCCACGTAATACTGAGCTGCCCCCTGAAGATCTGTACGATTTTGGGCTTGACGCCTTTCAGGCCTTTCCTTTCAAGGACTTTGCGGACAATGTCGAGGTAAACGGGATTGTTGTTGGAGAGTTTTTCCATGCGCCTTGGCATCGCATCCAAAGGGTTGTCGGTTGCAAGGATTGGCTCACCGATACCGTATTGCTTGCCATTGTCTCCTTTGACCGTGTACATGATGGTGTCCTGTACATCTTTTTCAACACTGGTCACGGTGCCTTCACCGATTCTGCCGGAAAAGCGGTAAAGCGTGAGCTTGTCGCCTTTTTTCAGTGTGGGTACCTTATCGCCTTTCTGGAGGGTTTCCGCATCGTACCAGGTGGCATAGCGTTCAGCCCCCAGGGGAAAGCCGGCGAAGCCTGAGCGGATGCCTTTTTTCATGGCTTTTTCGTAAGCATTGCCGCTATTGCCGGGATCAGCCAAGGCCGTCATGGGCGTGGCGGCAATAAGAGCAGCAAGCAGGGAAGAAAGCAGTCGTTTCATGGGAAGACCTTGTCAGTTATCAGATAAACAAGACGGTGCGTTTTTTAACTCCGTTCCTGAAATTTATACTTGAAAATCTTTTATAATTCAATGTGATATTTTTCATAATAGGAGGCTACCTTGAAAAAATTCATATGTGCCGTGATGGCGGCGATCGTGTTCTGTATCGGGGCAGCGCCTGCCTCAGCGAATGCAGGAAAAGAGAAGGTCATTCTCAGCGCTGATATGGTTGATTTGTTTGATGACGGTGTTGCGATGCTGATGTTGGCAAAAAGCCCTAAAGTTGATTTGCTGGGTGTTGCCATCGTCATTGGCAATACCTGGGTGGAAACCGGTACCGCCAGCGCTATTCGTCAGCTGGAAGGC
>CAVERB010000036.1:15372-16973 GCA_963618105.1 Oxalobacter sp.
GTTTGGCCGTGGTCCGGATACGCATGATGGGGCGGCAGGTTATCCGCAGCCTAAATCCTGGAAGGATGCTTATCGTGAAGCCTATAAGACGGAACCAACCATCGAACCCAGCAAGGAAGATGCTGTTGATTTCATCATCCGTCAGGTCAAGGCAAACCCCAATGAGGTGACGATTGTGGCGATTGGCACTTATAACAATCTGGCAGCCGCAGTTCAGAAAGCACCGGAAATCGTGCCGCTCATTAAACGGGTTGTCTATATGGGAGGTTCTTTCTTCTGGAATGGCAATGTAATCCCGCAGGCGGAATTTAATATTTGGTTTGACCCGGAAGCTGCCCAGATTGCATGGCGTTCTCCATTCAAGGAACAGGTTATCTTCCCGTTGGATGCTTGTGAAAAGATTAAATTCACCAAGAAGACCTATGATGAACTGGCAGCCCGTCTGAAACAGCCTCTCTTCAAGGCGATGTTCGCCAACCACTGGACAATGCCAAGGTTCAAGGAAAATCCAAATTGGAACACGTATGTTTGGGATGTGCTCTGTGCAGCCTATGTTATTGATCCTAGCATCATTGAGGTTGAAGAAACGCTGCCGGTTGATGTGAATACGGTTTACAGCCCGAACTATGGTTCTACGCTGGCATACCGTGGTGTTCCGCCGAATGGTACTCAGAAAGCGCGTATTGTCTTCAAAGTTAATGAAGAAAAAGTCTGGAAGCAGGTCAATGACCTTTTTGATACCATGTGAATACAGACCTGAATGCGCGGTTCAGGTGTTTCATCATAAAAGGGGACAGCAACATGCATTAGGCTTATTAGGCTTGTTTTTGCAAAGAAACGTGTTTAATGGCAGTCATGTTGATGTTCCCAATCCATTCTATCCCGGAAGTTCCAGATTTAGCTGTTCAAGCTAAATCTGGAATTCTGTCAAATGGCTGTCAATAAAATGTCAAGCCAATGTCAATAAAGCGTCAAATGACAGTCGATTATTTTTGACAGAATGTTCATAGCGTTTCATATTTTCTGCTTGGCATTTTGATGTCTTGGCGATAGTCGTAATTGGATACGTATAAGATTGACATCTTTTATCAGGTTATATCGGGCAGGAATGTATTGGAACAGGATGCATTGAAAGCGGCTTCACAAGGGGTTCCTGTTTATATTGTCTATAGTAGTGTGAAAAAGTAACCTGTTGTTTTATATTGAAAAATGTAAGTTATATTTCCACGTTACCATAAAGCGGCAGTTCATGGATAAAAAAAGGAAGATGCCTGGCTAAAAGCATCTTCCTGAAAAAATAGAGAGTAGATCTGATATTTCCTCAGATCGGTTCAATATGAAGCATTTTCCGTGCCATAAAATCAAAAAACGCTTTTTGCCTCCTTTTATTGAAAGCTTCGTCAATAAAAAATTGAACTGGCACAGCATTTGCATTACAGGTCAATGATCTTTGCATCTTGCAAAGAGGGGTTAAGTGCTGTGGCTTAAAGAGATGATGTTTGACAGCACTTAGAGATGTTTTTTTTTGTGATAGGAGTAGTAGATCTATGGCTACACAAGAAAAATACCCTAACCGGGTAGTGCAGCTTTTCCTCGGTATC
>CAVERB010000037.1:0-4758 GCA_963618105.1 Oxalobacter sp.
GACTGCGATAGTTTTAAGGTAAACGATGTGGCACAATTTGAGCAGACCCGAACGATATGTCATGACAGACCTTATCGGTATCAGAAGCAGGTAATTAACGGAGAAGTTGTTAGATTGTTTTTCAAGTGGTCAGAATGCCGCTCACCTACAGTAC
This sequence comes from Oxalobacter sp., assembly GCA_963618105.1. GTDB lineage: Bacteria > Pseudomonadota > Gammaproteobacteria > Burkholderiales > Burkholderiaceae_D > Oxalobacter. Next base: position 155 of record CAVERB010000037.1, read on the forward strand.
TTGATGAATATCGTCAGATGCAAGGTGATTTGAGTAAACATGTTACATATGAGAAGAAACTTCATAATAGATTATCTGAATTAAATCTACAAATTAAAAAACTTCAGAAAGATATAAATGAGTATAAAAATTTTAGTTTAATTGATTTTTTTAAGTATAAATTTTTTAGGAGCTGTCCTAGATAACTATGTTGATCTAGGATAGTGGCATGAGAAAGAGTCGGTTAAAAAGACATCAGTAAAGCAGACTAGTAGAATTGTTTGTTCAGGCTCAGTAGCTAGGCTCTAGGCTTGAGACCCAGCTAGTAAGAGTAAAATGCACACAGCAGCTGTCTATTTTCATCATCTGCGGGATATTGCTACGATGAAGAAACGGTCTTATTTGAAGAGGGCCATTGATGTGGACGAAAGTTGTCTTGATAGTTAACTAAGCAAGCATGAGCGTGGAGTAGCCGCAGGTAAAATTCCTTTTTTTGGACTGTTAGACCGCAACAGGAAAATATATGTTGTGATGATATCCGATAGCAGAAGCCAGACATGGGTTCCCATCATCCAAAAGGAGGTCAAGCCAGACAGCATCATCCATACGGATTCGTGCAAGGGCTATGACATATTGGACTTTTGGTTTCAACATGATACTGATTTCATTATTATCCGTGTCTTTTCTACTTAACAGAGCGTCAACTGGTATGCAGTTCTGTCACTTGTTCATGCCACAAAAGTTGGCATGAAAATAACAACCATTACCATATTGACTCGACAACAGGCAGGAATGATGCAGGAAAGCGGCAAGGCTGACGTGCAGGGTGTTGGGGGATAGCAGGTAAGGGCTGGTGGTCGGGCGATTGGGGGAATGATTCCCCCCCAGAAATTTTTTCAGGAGTCAGATAACAGCTATTTCTCGCAGGATTTCAGGATGTTTTTCTGCTACTCGTATCAGGGTCTTTGCTGCACCGGATGGGTTGCGTTTGCCTTGTTCCCAGGCTTGAACAGTACGCACGGATACACCGATCAGGTCCGCAAATGCAAGTTGGGACATCTGGACATTATTACGGGCACGGGTGACTTCTGACACCTGAACTTTGGTTTGTCGTGCTGCTTTGCCTGCTTTCATCTGTTTGACGGACAGCAGCAGGTCATTGCAGAATTTATCCATTTCTTTATCCATCTATTATCTCCTTGAGCAGTGCCCGCAGGAATTTCTTGGGCAATGTATCGAATTTCGATTTTGTATAGGCTATGAGCAGCCAGATTTCCCCATTTTCGAGGACATTGTAGTATATGACCCGCAACCCACCGCTTTTGCCAGTGCCTTTGCGTGCCCATCGAACTTTTCTTAAACCGCCTGTTTCTGTGATGACGTCTCCGGCAAAAGGATCCTTCGCAAGCCAGGAGATAAATGCCAGGCGTTCTTCTTCTGATAGGATGTCGTCTATATACTCAATGAACAGTGGGGTTTCTTTTATAGTGAACATGGATTGATGCTACTACAATGTAGTATGTATGGCAAGTTTGAAAACACCTGGAGCCTTCTGGCTCTTGGCGGTTGTGGTGATTATCAGCTTGTGCCTGCGGTATCAGCGCTACGAGTTTGGCAAGGCTGGCGTGCAGGGCGTTGGGGGATAGCAGGTAAGGGTTGGTCGGGCGATTGGGGGAATTATTCCCCCAGAATTTTTTTCGGGCGAGGCGTCAGAGGAAGACTTTATAGCCGATACCAAAGACCTTGCTGATTTTCTTTGCCATCTGGATGGAAATGGGACGGCGGTTGTTTTCCATTTCGGAAACGTGGCTCTGTTTGATGCCGAGTTTTTCGGCAAACTGTTTCTGGGTCATGTCTTCACGGTAGCGAAGCCCCAGTAATGCACGTCCCGGGGTGATTTCATCCATAAACTGTTCTATCGGATAGACCTTGTCATCCTCAATGACATCTTCGCTTTTCTTTTGTGTCATGCTGAGGATGTTCTGGATGATGGCGGTGATATTGCCTGCCATCTCGTTTGGTACCGTGAACGTTATCTTAGTTGATCCGCCGGTAGTCTGCGTTTTCATGGGTGCCAACATAGCGTATCTCCACCAGTTTGATTTCTTTATCGGTGACTTTCCAGACAGCAACATAACGGGGCTTGCCTTTGTTCAGATGGCAGTGATGATAGCCTTTCCTGCCTTTGAGCTTGCCGTAGTTCTGCCACTCGGTGGCTTCAGGTCCGTGCCTTTTGAGCTGCGCCACCAGGATTTCAAATACTACGCCAATCTTCACTGGCAATTTTTCCGTTGTTTCTGTGCCTTGCCAGTGATGTTGACCTGCCATTGGTTGATGTCTGTCATGACCGTTTCCCTTTTTATGGGATATTATCCCTTGAAAATGGATAATATTGCAAGGGTTTCGTACTCGGAACCTGTCGGCTTCGGCCGTTGGATTTTTTGTGCCGCTTGGTTGTGCCCAAAATGTGACGCTGTATAATATTAAGCTGTGACAAACAGTGCTTATATTGATTGCAAGTGTTACTGTAAGTTTTTGATTTATAACAGTTTAATTATCTGTTTATTTCAACAGTTGTCAGTCATATTGCTTCCAGAGATGCCACGGAAGGTAAGGTCAAAGGATCTGAACTTTGAGTTGACATTGAAGAAAGCCTCTGCCTTTTTCTGGAGGATGGCAGTATCCAGTTTTTTGGGATTCCGCTTGATTTCTACTATTTCGATTTTCTGAGTTAATGGATTGACAGCTACAAGGTCAATCTCGTTGTTGCCTCTCTTGTCCCACCAGCAGCCGACATCTACCCAATGTCCGCTTTCCTTGTATCGTTCGATGAACCATTGTTCTAATGTCCGTCCCAAAAAGGTTGGCAGTGCTTCATAACAGTTCTGTCTTAACAAAGCCCATTGTTTCCGTTCTGCCAAATCCCAGTAACCAGCAGGTTCAATAAACCGGAACCAGAAGCGGAAATAGGCATCATTAATTGAAAACCGGACTCCTCTGGCAGAGGTTTCACGGTAGAGCGGATAATTCCGGCGGATAAGACCGTACTGTTTTTCAAGACGTGTCAGGTATGGGTTTATCTGGACATTGACCAGGTTGTTGAGTTCATTCCTCCAAATTGGTACATCTATTGTACCATCATTTGCTGTACCAAATGGATTAAGTCAGGGAAAAGTGTCTTGAACTGATTTCTTGATTTCCAGGTTTGTGTCAATATGATTTCCCGAATTTTTTGCAAACAACCACTACACACAATGTGGTTAAGAAAGCGGTTCTTCCTTAATAAAAAAGTAAGGACTGTCTTAGATAACTAGGTTGATCTAGGATAATCGGCTTGTGCCTGCAGCATCAGCGTTGCGAGTTTGGCAAGGCGTGTTGTGAACGCCTGGACAGGGCACGCATTTTTTTGTTCAAATGTTTGATTGACTGATGCAAGACACTGGACAATATTACGGTAGATTAAAACCTGAAGCGAGATTCCCATGTTCAATATCATCTACAGCAACCGTTATGAGGTGCTCCAGAAGTGCCTGATTGAGAATCTTAGAGCCGATTACAGGAATCCTGATGTTGATCCGGTGTTTTCACCGTTACAGGTCATTGTGCCGAATACAGCAGTTTCCGATGACCTGATGCAGTCAGTTGTTGAGCATCCTGATTTCAAAGGTGTCTGCATGGGACTGAAGTTGCAGCAGATTGGTGCATGGATGGAGCCTTATGGCAGCCTTTGGCTAGGAAAGGGCGCCATAGGCAAGACGCTGGAATGGATTATCTGGGATATCTTGGCGAAAGGGGATTTAGAAAGGGAACTTGATCTTAATAGACAGGGGGGACTTGGCTATTTCCTCAAGGAAACAGAGTCCCTGCCTTCCCGGAAATATGAGCTGGCTATCCGCATTGCTGCGGTTTTTACCAAATACATCAATTACCGTTTTGACTGGGTATTGGAATGGCTCGGAGAACAAGGAAAAAGACGTAACAGCACAACAGGCAGACTGAAAGCGCAGCTTGATTTTCGTGACAAACATCCAGAGAAGGCATGGCAGCAAGCACTCTGGCAGAAAATCAGAGAGCGGTTGGATGGCCTGGAATCATTGGAACTGGATTCGGATCAGGCAAAACAGGATGCGAAAGGACGGAACCTGGTTGAATTAGTCAGAAGGATTCCTGACAGTCTGGCAACAACCAGCAGCCAGTCATTGCCTGATGACCGGGCATTGCATTTTTTCATCCCGCAGATATTGCCGCCTTTGGCGTTGCCTTTCCTAGCTAAAGAAGCCAGTCAGCGGGAAGTCTGGTTGTATCTGATGAATCCTTGCATGAAATATTGGTTTGGTGCGGATGGCTATTGGTTTGGTTCTCGTTCTGAGATAGAGCCATCGGTGCCAACCAATGCTTTCCTGCATCGGAATGCAGCCAGTACCCGGGCATTGATTGACCGTATCTGGCGTTTTGCGCCTGAAGATGCCAGTCAGCTGATACCGTTTCATGAGGATGCCGTTTCCGATAAACCGTTGCCGGTTTATAAAAAGCCTCATCAGATTCCTTGGTATGACTTGACTAAAACCAGTGTTTCTACGTTCTGTCATCAGGATGTTGCGGAAACCCCATTGGTTAATTCCCAT
>CAVERB010000038.1:0-6821 GCA_963618105.1 Oxalobacter sp.
ATATTCTGTCTCTTTTCGGGTTTTCTGTAAGTGGGTTTCTGGGAGGTATTTTGAAAACACATCCTCAGTTCTTGCGGATTCTGAGGATGTGATTTTAGGTATGATGGCAGTGTGTTATTTTCCGCAGATAAGAGAGCGGATTCTATCTGCCTTGCGTGTCCTTTGAGTGGTTTTATTTTTCGGTTCGCGCTCTATGGTGCCGTCTTTCTCGACCGAGATTTCTGCATCTTTGATGACGTCTGACTGGGAGCCGCAGTCTGTACGGTAGTGTTTGTAGTCAGTTTCGCCGTCTTTTTTGTCAACGGATTTTATCCAGACACCATCTGCATCTTTTGCATAGTAAATGGTTTTTTTCTCTTTATCCTTGATCTGCTGCCATGTCATTTTCTCCAGGGTTTCCTGAGAGGTGTCTTGAGGGGCCGCAACTGCAGAGGTTGAGATGAGGCCAAGCGCGATGGTCAGGGAGATTAAGGTTTTTTTCATGAGTTTCTCCTAAAAAGATTGTTGACACTTGTAACAATATCACTTTCCGGCGTTTATCGCTATGTTCCGCAAGAGGGGGAGGCAGTACGTGATATGCTGGGCAAGAAGGTGTGTTTGCAAACCTGTTCATGCATGTGAGCGGTCGCCATGAAGGAAAGACTTTTTCCTTCATGGCTTGAGGCAATAAAAAACGCCCACTTAAAAAAGTGAGCGTTTTCAATGGCTTATATGGTAGGTGGTGGGAGGCTCGAACTCCCGACCAACGGATTAAAAGTCCGCTGCTCTACCAACTGAGCTAACCACCCATAAGCGTTATATTCTAGGCAGTATTTTTTAATCCGTCAAGAACTTGGTAGAATATTGTCTCGCTTTTCCAAAGATCTTCTTTATGATTGTTCTGGGTATTGAATCATCCTGCGATGAAACTGGCATCGCGTTGTATGACACTGAAAAAGGGTTGCTTTCCCATTCCCTTTATTCGCAGATAGCCCTGCATGCGGAATATGGCGGTGTCGTGCCGGAGCTGGCATCCCGTGACCATATCCGGCGGATTGTGCCATTGTTACGGGAGGCTTTCTTAAAAGCTGCCATAAAGCCAGCGGATATTGATGCGATTGCTTATACACAAGGTCCCGGGCTGGCAGGCGCACTGCTTGTCGGCAGTTCGGTCGCGGCAGGTCTTGGCTTTGCGTTGGGCAAGCCGTTGATTGGCGTTCATCATCTCGAAGGCCATCTGCTGTCTCCTTTACTGTCGAAACATCCTCCGGCTTTTCCATTTATTGCTTTACTGGTGTCGGGCGGGCATACCCAGTTGATGAAAGTCAGTGGTATTGGACAATATGAGCTGTTGGGAGAAACATTGGACGATGCGGCAGGAGAAGCTTTCGACAAATCAGCCAAGCTGTTGGGATTACCCTATCCTGGCGGTCCGGAAATCTCAAAGCTGGCGGAACAAGGCAATCCGGATGTTTTCCAATTACCTCGTCCAATGTTGCATTCCAAAGACCTGGATTTCAGTTTTTCCGGATTGAAAACCGCTGTACTGACAACCGTCAATAAACAATCTCTGCCTTTGAACGAGCATATTCGCGCAGATATTGCCCGGGGGTTTGTCGATGCAATTGTTGAAGTACTGACAGCAAAATGTGCAAAAGCATTGAGACAGACCCGGCTGCGTCAGCTGGTGGTTGCAGGTGGTGTTGGCGCGAACAGACAGTTACGGGCTGCGCTGGACAAGATGGCAGACCGTCGCCGATGCAAAGTCTTCTATCCAGAGATTGCGTTTTGTACTGACAATGGCGCAATGATTGCCTTTGCAGGAGCGATGCGTATCAAGAAAAATCCAGACTGTGCGCATCATACGTATGGTTTTACGGTGCGCCCACGCTGGCCGATGGAAGAACTGACCGTTGCCTGATGGGAGTCAGACATTTTTTTCGGTGTGCCATGCGCTGTGGCAAGCCGGGCAGCATGACGGGCAATCATCAATTCTTCATAAGTTGGCAGAATCCAGACAGAGACACGGCTGCTGTCGGTACTGATTTTCAGTTCTCCCAGACGGTTTGCGCGGTCATCCAGTTCAATCCCTAGCCAGGCCAGTTGCTGACAGATGGCTTTCCGGATTTCAGGAGAACGTTCGCCGATCCCGGCTGTAAAGACAAAGGCCTCAAGGCCGCCACAAGCAGCCGTGAGAGAACCTGCTTCACGGACGACACGGTAAACAAACAGGTCCAAGGCTTCCTTCGCGGCAGGTTCCCTGCTCGCCATCAGATCACGGACATCATTACTGATGCCCGAAACACCCAATAATCCGGAATCTTGATACAACAATGTTTCAAGCGCTTTTGCGTCCATTTGTTCATGCTGTATCAGGTACAGGATAACCCCAGGGTCGAGCTGCCCGCATCGGGTGCCCATCACCAATCCATCCAGCGCGGAAAAACCCATGGTGGTTGCCACACTCCTGCCGTTCACCATACCGCACATACTGGCACCGCTGCCTAAATGGGCGATGATGGTTTTTCCCATGGCAGCATGATGGTCAACATGTTTCAGTTCCTCGCTCACATATTCAAACGACAGGCCATGAAAACCGTAACGAACCAATCCCTTGTCAGTCAGCGATCTGGGCAAGCCGTACAACCGGGCAATATGAGGAGTTGTCTTATGGAAAGACGTATCGAAACAGACAATCTGGCAAAGTCCCGGGTAACGTTCAATAATCGTATCAATGACCTGTAGGATGCGAGGTTGATGCAGGGGCGCCAAAGGGATTAATGACCGCATTCCTGCAAGCACGTCGGGCGTCACAATAACCGGTTCATCATAAAGCGTGCCGCCATGCAGCATACGATGACCGACCGCACTCAAAGGGTTTGGTGACAGGAAATGTTCAATCCATTCAATCAGGAATGCCAGCAGGATATCCAGCCGGGCAGGATAGTCCCAGCGGAATTCGTCCATAGGATACTGGTCACTGTCATACGCGGTGAAAGCCGGTGAGGAACTGTCGATGCCTTCAATGCTGCCGCTTGTCTGCCGTTCCAGACGGCCATCCTCTGTCTCAGTAAAAAGCGAGAATTTCAGGCTGGAAGAACCTGCGTTGAGCACAGCGAAAAAGCGCTGGTCAGATGGCTTTTCTGCGGCTGTCATTGAATACCTTGCTGCGGATTATCAGAAAAATGCTGGATGCCTTGGCACGATGCTATCATCAGCCAAGCCTTGATATGATAACAGTCATCCGGGAAAGCATATGGCGTTTTTGCGGCTGGATAGACATGGCGGACATCTATGCAGGTAGGGGAAAACCGTTTTTTCAGTCAAGGCGTGGTATCTGTGCATGCTTTGGCGAAATCAAGCTATTGTTTTAATGCGAATTCAGCTATAATCATCTGATTTTTCCGTTTGAACTTTTTTTGGAAGACTTATGGTCGTTATTCGTTTATCTCGTGGTGGCGCCAAGAAGCGTCCTTTTTACCAGATTGTCGCAGCTGATTCCCGTAACCGCCGTGATGGCCGTTTCATTGAACGTCTGGGCTATTACAACCCATTCGCAACTGACAATGAACAGCGCGTTGTTATCGCAGCTGACCGCCTTGCTTATTGGCAGGGTGTCGGTGCGAAACTGTCTGAAACGGTTACACGTCTGGTTGCTGCCCAGTAATTGGCGGCATACCTGTTGAAAAATTGAAAACAGACCGCCCGCAGATTCCTGAAGACCTCGTTGAGGTTGGGCATATCAGCGGTGCATACGGCATTCGCGGATGGGTGAGGATAAGACCTTATTCAGCGGATGCTGAAGCTTTGCTGACCGTCAGTCAATGGTGGCTTGACAAGCCGGTTTCCCGTGAAGTCAAAGTTGAAGATGTCAGATGGCAGAGCGATGAAATTGTCGCCCGCCTTGATGGTGTGGCAGACAGGAATGCGGCGGAAACATTGCGGGGGGCTGTTGTCAGAATATCAAGGGCATCTTTTCCCGCGCTTGAAAAAGATGAATATTATTGGGTGGACCTCATCGGTCTGGATGCCATCAATAAACGGGGAACCCGTCTGGGTACAGTGTCAAACCTGATTGACAACGGCGCTCATCCCATCCTTCAGATACAGGCAGACTTGCCGGATGGCAAGAAAAAAATGCTTTTGGTGCCATTTGTTGACAGCTATGTTGGCGAAATTGATACAAGTAAAGGCATCATTGCTGTTGATTGGGAATTGGATTACTGAGACAAGTTTTCTGCCAAGATTTTTCCGTTGAAAGACCGATCATGCAGTTTGATGCGGTTTCCATTTTTCCTGAAATGTTTTCTGCGTTGACAGGAACAGGTATCACCCAGAGGGCATTCAGCACAGGGATCTGTCAGCTCAAAACCTGGAATCCCAGGGATTTCACAGCTGATACCCGCAGGACAGTGGATGATCGTCCTTATGGTGGCGGTCCGGGCATGGTCATGATGGCAGAGCCGTTGGCAGATGCTATTCATGCCGCACAAGAACGGCAGCGGGTTTCTGGCGTTGTTAGACCCCATGTCATTTATATGTCGCCGCAAGGAAAACCGCTGACCCACGAGAAAGTGGTGGAACTGGCCCAGGAGCCAGGACTGATTATCCTTTGTGGACGGTATGAGGCTGTTGACCAGCGTCTTTTGGACAGCATGGTTGATGAAGAAATCAGCATAGGGGATTTTGTCCTTTCGGGAGGCGAGATTCCTGCCATGGCATTGATGGATGCAGTTATCCGTCAATTGCCGGGCGCGCTGCACGATGAGCAGTCAGCGCAGGAAGACAGCTTTGTTTCCGGTTTTCTTGATTGTCCGCATTACACGCGGCCATTTGAGTATCGCGGCATGCAAGTGCCTCCAGTGTTGATGAGCGGCAATCATGGCGAAATAGCGCTCTGGCGCCGCAGGCAGGCATTGCTGATGACCCAAAAAAAACGTCCCGATCTGCTTGAAAAGGCGAAAAAGGAAGGAAAACTGTCAGAAAGCGACAGAAAGTTTCTTGAAGACAGTTCTTTGTAGTATAGTAGCGCCCGTGGATTTTTCCACGTTTATCAACCGTCATCCTCTACCGGGTATCAGTCTGGAAAGACAGAAAAGAAAATAGCGCCGGCAAGATGATTTTAGGAGTCAAAATGAACCTGATTGATCAATTAGAAAAAGAAGAAATCGAACGTCTGGGCAAGGATATCCCTGAATTTGCGCCTGGCGATACTGTTGTTGTCAACGTTCTGGTGGTTGAAGGTACCCGTAAACGCGCCCAGGCTTTTGAAGGTGTTGTGATTTCCCGCCGTAACCGTGGCCTGAATTCAAACTTCATCGTCCGCAAGATTTCATCTGGCGAAGGTGTTGAACGTACTTTCCAGCTGTATTCCCCGCTTATCGAATCCATCAAGGTCAAACGCCGTGGTGACGTACGCCGGGCAAAATTGTTCTATCTGCGCGGACGTACCGGCAAGGCAGCCCGTATCAAAGAAAAACTGCCAACCCGTAAAGCAACTGCTGCTTGATCATTACGCGGAAGACAATTCAAAGGGGACGTTTCAGGATGTCCCCTTTTTTTATGCCTCGGTAACCGTCATGACAAGCAAATTCATTGACCCGACCATTCAGCCGATAGACGCTGTCGCAGAAGGGAAGCCTGTGCCGGCAGACCGCCTGACGGCAGAAGCCCTGCGCCATCGTTTTGCCTTTCCGCCTGAATGGCAGCCGGAGGTCAGAGAGGAAAAGCGTTTTGTAGATCGTGACTGGCAGTCTGCCGCAGTGCTTGTTCCCCTGGTTGACCGTCCGGATGGAATGTCATTGTTATTGACCCAACGTTCCATGCGTCTGAAAGACCATCCGGGGCAGATCAGTTTCCCTGGAGGGCGTGTTGATGAAGAAGACGATACACACATTGAGACGGCACTCCGGGAAGCCAAAGAAGAAATCGGTATAGACCGTGACCGTATCGAGATCCTTGGGCTGATGCCGGAATACCGTACAGGCAGCGGATTCAAGGTCATTCCGGTTGTTTCCATTGTTCATCCGCCATTTGAAACCAGTCTCAATAAACAGGAAGTTGAAGACGCTTTTGAACTGCCATTTGCCTTTTTCATGAACGGGACAAACTATCAGATCCGTTCTGCAGATTTCCCAAACACCCTGGGCAGGCGCAGTTTCTATACCATCCCGTGCAATGGTCATTTTGTCTGGGGTGCCACAGCAGCCATGCTGCGCAACCTGTACCATTTCATCCGTGCCTGATTTCAGGATTTCCCGATAGCTGCTGATAATCGACAATAACGGTTGATTACGTGTCATGGAACCGCTATTGTATTGACTATAGGGACTGCCAGATGCTGGCATGCATGTTCCAAAGGTTTTTCCCTGCATACCGCAGGTGGACGCGGGAGGAGATATGGTTTCTTCAGTATTGATCAACGAATCGGTTGACAGTCTGGTATCAGGACTGTCCAAGGCAGATGGCAAATCCGTCATGGATGCTTTTGAGTTTGTAAACAACGCCTTTTCGGATGTTACTGTCATCTGTGGACAGCCAGGAGGCGCATTTGCGAAAAATGTCGGGTTGATCCTGGCGGAACTCAACACCGATGCCCAAACACGTATTGCCGGCATGATTGCACTGTTGCCAGAATACCATCCTGAAGTGCTGGAAAAAATCGAACCGCAATTTGGGGCTGATGTTTTCAGTCTGGTTGACAGTCTGAGAAAGCTCCTGAAGCTCAAGGACCTCACAGGAGGGCTTGAAGAAATGGCGCGTGGGAAAAATGCTGCCCAGATCCGCAAGGCGCAAACAGAAACTCTCCGTAAGATGCTGCTGGCAATGGCATCCGAGATGCG
>CAVERB010000039.1:0-2330 GCA_963618105.1 Oxalobacter sp.
TTGGCCATACTGCACGATACTGGCTGCAATTTCAGACAGATTATGACCTCTATCATGCCAGCAAGCGCGTGAATACCCGTGAATTGCAGCCATTGACCAGGACATAAGCGAACATGATTTATGGAATAACTTAATCGGGTATCATCTTGTCCAGTCCGGCGAGCAAAGTCGCCATCAAGACAACTACATTCCGACAACGGTTTTGCCGGTGCCGGATACTTGATAATAAGCCTGTCTTTCCCTGTTTTTCAGAAAAACCGTCTTTGCTTTTCTGACAGTTGGCTACCTCTTCCTTATTTCAGCCAGCCACGGTGTTTGAAATACCAGAAAGGTGCCAACGCACTGATCAGCATCAGCAGCAATGCGACAGGATAGCCGAAATCCCAGTTCAGTTCCGGCAATATTTTGAAGTTCATCCCATAGATACTGGCAATCAAAGTCGGCGGCAGGAATGCAACGCTGGCGACTGAAAAGATTTTGATGATCTTGTTCTGGTTGATGTTGATGAAACCGACTGTGGCATCCATCAGGAAGTTGATTTTTTCAAACAAGAACGAGGTATGGCCATCCAGTGATTCAATGTCACGGAGAATCTGACGGGCTTCTTCAAACTGGTCGGCATCCAGCAGCCGCCCGCGCATCAGGAAGCTGACTGCCCGGCGGGTATCCATCATGGTCCGGCGAATGCGTCCGTTCAGGTCTTCTTCTTTGGCAATGATGCTCAGGGTTGCCGCTGCATCCTGGTCGGTAAATTCTTCCTGCAGGACCTTGGCACTGACTTCTTCAAGGTTGCGGTAGATGCCTTCCAATGCATCCGCAGAATATTCGGCATCGGTGGAATAGAGGTCAAGCAGAACATCTTTGTAATCGGTGATGGATCCCGGACGGGAACGGGCGCGCATTCGAACCAGACGGAAAACCGGCAGGTCTTCAGCGTGCATCGAAAACAGCATGTTGCCGGACAGGATGAAAGCGACCGTCACGGTCTGGGAAGGTTCGTCGTCATCATCAATGCGGAAATCGGTGCGCAGATGCAAATCACCGTTTTCTGCTTCATAGTAACGGGCAGATGCTTCAATATCTTGAACTTCGTCTTCATCAGGCATCGTGACATTATAGGCATCCTTGACCCATGACCGTTCTTCATCGGTCGGATCGGTCATATCGACCCAGATCGGGGAAACGTTTTTCAGGTCTTCCTGGGTTTCAATCAGCACCTGGTTCAGACGACCGTTCTGAAGGATAAAAACATTGATCATTGGATCCTCCTTTCCGATATACCGATTGTTAATGATTGATTATACCTTGACTGGCTCTGACAAAACAGGATGATTGAAGGGTTATTTGCCTTGTTTTCCCTGTTCATCAGGAACGCCGCTGTGTACTGGCTTATTCGCCGTCAGGCAAGCCATGTTCCTGATATCGGTAGCTTGATGCACAACAGGTTTACCGGCGTTTGGCTTTCTGTCTGATCGGTTGTTGGGAAGCGGGTTTGATGGATTCCGGTGTTTTTGCCGATCCCATCCGCTGAAGGATCAGGGAGGTCCTGTGTGTCAGATAGGCAGAATTGCGGCGGGTATCGAAATAACGGGGCTTGGGCAGTAATGCGGCCAGTCTTGCTGCCTGCCCTGGGGACAGGTTGGCTGCGGAAATGCCATAATAATGCCGGGATGCCGCCTCACAGCCAAACACGCCAACACCAAATTCAACCAGGTTCAGGTAAAGTTCGTAGATTCGTTCTTTGTCCATCCAGAATTCCAGCATATAGGTAATCGCCAGTTCTTGCAGTTTCCGGAAATAGCTGCGGCTGCCTGACAGGAACAAGTTTTTTGCCAGTTGCTGGGTGATGGTGGATCCGCCTGACACGATTTTTCCTTTCCGGCTGTTGGTCTTGTATGCCCGCAGGATGCCCTGCCATTCAACGCCTTCATGGGTTGCGAAATTGCTGTCTTCCGAAGCGATGATGGCGCGTTTCAGGTTGTTTGAAATTCGCTTGTAAGGAATCCATTGATGTTGCAGTTCTGCATTGGGGTTCTTTTCCCGCAGGACGGAGAGCTGCTCCCGCATGAAACTGGTGGATGAGGGATTGAAGTTCACCCACCAGGCTATCTGGACGAAATAATATAGTTGCAATGCGATCAGCAATGCGAATGGGGCAGTTATCAGCCACCATTTGTATTTCACGACCAGCGGAAGCAGGGATTTCATGGCAGCTTATCGTCCGAAATGTTCAAAGACAGGGGCTGTCTCCGGGCGAACACCACGCCAGACAAAGAAAGATTCCGCTGCCTGTTCAACCAGCATACCAAAACCGTCACGGGTCTTGGCAC
>CAVERB010000040.1:0-28466 GCA_963618105.1 Oxalobacter sp.
CAATACCTCTTTTTTCTCTCAGACACTTTTACAACGCAATACCCCACAAATCCCTCTCCTAAAAAATGCAAAACAACAAAAAAGCAACAGATTCCTCAGATATTTCCTTTACCAGAAATCCGGAAACCTTTTTGAGACATACCTGTTTTTTATCCACCTGTTTTCCCATCAATCATTGACATCAAAATGAAAGTTGATAGAGTGTATGGGTTGTACCTTATCTTTACCTATCCAGAAAGAATCTCAATGAGCCTGAAATGCGGTATCGTCGGTTTGCCCAATGTCGGCAAATCCACCCTGTTCAATGCGTTGACAAAAGCAGCGATTCCAGCCGAAAACTATCCATTCTGTACAATTGAACCTAATGTCGGGATTGTCGAAGTGCCTGACGCACGCCTCGGCAAGCTGGCTGAAATCGTCAACCCACAAAAAATCGTCCCAGCCGTCGTCGAGTTTGTTGACATCGCCGGACTGGTCGCAGGCGCTTCCAAAGGTGAAGGCTTGGGCAACCAGTTTTTGGCACATATCCGGGAAACTGATGCTGTAGTCAATGTTGTCCGCTGTTTTGAAGACCCCAACGTGGTGCATGTCGCCGGCAAAGTAGATCCCATCAATGACATTACGGTCATCCAGACCGAACTGGCTTTGGCTGACTTGGGAACTGTCGAACGTGTCTATCAGCGGGAAATCAAGAAGGCCGGTTCTGGCAACAAGGAATCTGCCAAGCTCTGCAATCTGCTGAAAAACGTTTCCGCCCATCTGGACAAAGGCGAGCCTGTCCGTACTATGGGACTTTCAGAAGAAGAAATGACCCTGCTAAAACCTCTTTTTCTGATTACCGCAAAGCCGGCAATGTATGTTGCCAATGTGGCTGAAGATGGTTTCATTGACAATCCATTGCTTGACCAGCTGACTGAATATGCCAATGCACAACATGCGCCAATCGTTGCCATCTGTGCTGCCACTGAAGCGGAAATCGTTGAACTGCCCGAAGAAGACCGCACTGAATTCCTGGCGGACATGGGCATGGAAGAACCAGGACTGAATCGCCTGATTCGTGCTGGTTTCAACCTCCTGGGATTACAGACTTTCTTCACTGCAGGCCCCAAAGAAGTCAAGGCATGGACCATCCACATCGGGGACACAGCACCTCAGGCTGCCGGTGTCATCCATACTGACTTTGAACGCGGTTTCATCCGTGCGCAGACAATCGCTTATGACGACTATATCAGCTACAAAGGCGAAAACGGAGCAAAAGAAGCTGGCAAGATGCGTGCAGAAGGCAAAGATTATATTGTGAAAAATGGGGATGTAATGAACTTCCTGTTCAACGTCTGACCAAAGTTTGCTGAATACCATGGACATGGGCGACTACTACCGCCCATGTCTCTTCTTTTTTTATTGCCCTGACTGCAACCGTTCAAATTTCGCCAGCAACTGATCTTTGGTTTCTGGATGCACTGGATCCGGTTTGCAGCATTCCATCGGACAGACAGCTGCACACTGTGGCTCATCATAATGCCCAACACACTCGGTACAACGATTGTAATCAACCTCGCAGAAACGTTTGCCCATGGTAATCGCCTCATTCGGGCATTCCGGGATACAGATTTCACAGCTGATGCAATCATCAGTAATTGTATAAGCCATCGAAAACCTCGATTTCCTGAGCTGATTTACTGTTTGCCTGCCTTGATTTCCAATACCTTCTGTTTCAAACGTTCCTCAACCGAAGGAAAGACAAACCGGGAAACATCTCCATCCATATAAGCGATTTCCCGAACAAATGTACCTGATACAAACTGGAATTGGTCAGAAGGTGTCATGAACAGTGTTTCCACTTCCGGCATCAGATGCCGATTCATGCCCGCCATCTGGAATTCATATTCAAAATCAGAAACTGCCCGAAGACCACGGATAACGACTGCCGCCTGGATTTCCCGGACAAAATCCCGCAATAACCCAGAAAACGGCTTCACGCTGACATTGGAATAACGTGACAACACCTCTGAAGCAATGTCCACCCGTTCCTGTGTCGTGAAAAACGGTTTTTTTGCATGGCTGTCCGCCACACCAATCACCAGTTCATCGAACAGACCTGACGCACGGCGCACGATATCCTCATGCCCACGTGTCAATGGATCAAATGTGCCTGGATAAACAGCAATCACCATGATTGATTCTTCCTGATTGGATTGAAAAACCTGACGCGCCTATCATACCTGTTTTTTCAGCACATGGTAATAAACCTGCCCTGCCCGTCCTTCCCGTACAATCTGCAAAATGCTTTTCATGCCGCAGTCATCCAGGAACTGTCCTGTCACCGGTATATCTGACTCAACATAAACCAGTCCTTCCCCAACCAGCAGTTTCTGGCAGAGCGGCAATGCTTTCGGCAACAGGCTGTCCTGGAATGGTGGGTCGAGACAAATCAGGTCAAACTGACTTCCCTTCTCCAACATCCTGTTGACAGCCACAAAGGCATTCCCTGACAGAATCTCAACCTGTTCCGCCTTGAGCTTCGATTTAACTGATTGCAGCTGTTTCAAAGCGGACCTGTCCTTTTCAATCATGGTGACATGCCGGAATCCCCGGCTGGCAGCCTCAAATCCCAGAGCTCCCGTCCCGGCAAACATATCCAGGCAGGTCAAAGCCCTAAAGCTGCCTTCCCAGAGATGGTTCAACCAGTTAAACAGCGTTTCACGCACTCTCTCCGGGGTTGGTCTTAATCCTCGTACATCAGTCACAGCAATGGGTGTCCGCTTCCACTGACCTCCGATAATTCTGACTGTATGTCTTGTGCTGCCTGTCTGGGCTTGCTGGACAACCGATTGCCTGACCTGACGTGTTTTCCTGTCTTTTACCATGCAATCAGTTCCCGACAACCACAGTTGCCATCTTTTTCGCAGACAGTTTCCGGTTGAACGCCGCCCTGACATCATCCGCCGTTACCGCCTGGACCTTGTCCGTCCAGGTATCCAGATAATCCATCGGCAGATTGTATGTCCCCACCATTGTAATCAATTCCAGGATTTTCCGGTTCCCTTCCATATTCATCACAAAACCGCTGACCAGATGACTTTTCGCTGCCTTCATTTCTGCTGCTGTCGGCCCCTCATTCAGAAACGTTTTCAACGTCTGGTCAACCACTGACAAAGCCTCATCAACCTGGGATTTTTCCGTTGAGAGTCCGATGATGAATGGCCCTGGCTGAACCAAAGTCTGAAAACTGCTGGAAACCCCATAAGTCAACCCCCTTTTTTCACGGACCTCATTCATCAGACGGGAAGAAAACCCGCCGCCACCAAGGATATAGTTGCCGACTGTCATCGCAAAGAAATCAGGATCGCCCCGTTTCACTGATGCCATACCCTTAAACACATGTGCCTGGGAAGCAGGATGTGACAAGACCTGCTTACCGCCAACCGGAAACAAGACTTCAGGCATGACCAGCATCGGATGGGAAGATACCGGCAGCTGCGCACTGATGGCTTCCGCTATTGCCTCTGCCTGTTTCCGGCTGACATCCCCGACAATGCCAATCACTGCACGGTCGGCAACATAGTAAGTACGATGGAAATCCATCAAATCCTTGCGTGAGATAGCTGCCACCGAAGCTTCTGTCGGACTCTGCCCATATGGATGACTGGCATAAATCATCTTCCTGAACGCCCGGCTGCCGATATTCTGGGGACGGGTTAGTTCTTCCTTGATGGACGCTGTCATAATCGCCTGCTCCCGTTTCAACACATCCGCCGGGAAAGCGGGATGTGCAAGAAAGCGCGCCATCAGCTGAATTGCCTTATCGGAACTTTCCTGACCGGATAAAATCCTTAAACGGTAACCGCCACGGTCCATACCGACCTTGCCAGACTGGATGGCACCTGCATCAGCAAAGGCATCCATAATCTGAGACTCATCCATGCCTGCCAGCCCTTTGCCTGCTGCAATGCCCTTTTCAAGCATGTCATTGGTCAA
Source organism: Oxalobacter sp. (assembly GCA_963618105.1). GTDB lineage: Bacteria > Pseudomonadota > Gammaproteobacteria > Burkholderiales > Burkholderiaceae_D > Oxalobacter. The sequence continues at coordinate 3,979 of CAVERB010000040.1, forward strand.
TGCCGCCAGCCCGCTTTTCCCAGGAGGATCAAGCCTTGACCCGGCATCAAATTCCACACTGATGTCAACCACTGGAATCGCTGACGTGCCGACAAACATCACCTTTGTGCCATTGGCTGTTTTCCATTGTTCGAGAGGCAAACCTGCCCATGCAAATCCTGCAAGTATCCAGGCAACCACCAGACCACAGCTCCAACGGGAAATCACCGTCAGCCAATGCCCCTGAAATCTTTTTTCCATATCCTGCATCCTCTTGCTCCTACTTCTGTTCTGCCTGTCTCGACAACGCGACAGGAGTCAGCACCGCAACCGTCAACTGGTCTTCATTGAAATATTTTTTGGCCACCTGCCTGACCTGTTCAGGTGTCACTGCTTTCAGCTTCTCAATGACCCGGTCAATCTGCTGACAGCCGATGCCTGACATTTCAAACAGACCGATTTCCATTGCCTGTCCGAACATCGAATCCCGCTTATAAATCTGGGTAGCGACAAGCTGTGTTTTCACCCGTTCCAGTTCTGCCGGAGACACGCCTTTTTCAACAATTTCCGCCACAGACTGACGTAACCGTTTTTCAAGAGTATCCACAGATACGCCTTTGGCTGGCACAGCACTCAACATAAACAGCGAAGGGCCACGTGCAAGTGCGGTATATTCCGTCTCAACATCAAGCGCAATTTTCTCTTTACGGACAAGTGCCGCCTGCAGACGGGCATTTTCATAACCATCCAGCACCGAAGACAAGACTTCCAGAGCATAAACATCATCATCCCTTTCCACGTTCCGTAATGCCGGTGCCTTGTATGCCAATACGACCGTTGGATTCTCGGCTGGCGCATTCACTGTCACCCGACGGATACCCCGCTGTTCTGGCTCAGTCTGAGGTTTGCCCCGAACAATCGGCTTCTGAGGCAGCCTGCCAAAATATTTTTTTGCCAATGCCAAGACATCCTGCGCTTTCACATCTCCGACAACAACCATCGTTGCATGGTTTGGCGCATACCATTTCCTGTACCATGCCGCCGCATCCTCAAGCGTCATGTTTTGCAGGTCACTCATCCATCCGACAACCGTCCAATGATAAGGATGCGCCGTGAAAGCTATTGCACGGAGTGCCTCAACCAACACGCCTTCCGGATTATCGTCCGTCCGCCAACGGCGTTCTTCCTGAACCACCTTGATTTCCTTCTCGAAATCTTCCTTGCGGAACAACAGGCCATTCATCCGGTCAGCCTCCATCTCAACCACCCTCTCTAAATGTTTGGCTGGCACCTGCTGGAAATACCCCGTGTAATCTGTATTGGTGAATGCATTATCTTTACCACCCAGACGGGCAACGGTCTTGCTCAAGCTCCCTTCAGGGAATTTGTCCGTTCCCTTGAACATCATATGTTCCAGCACATGGGCAACACCTGTTGTACCATTTGTCTCGTCCATTGAGCCAACCCGATACCAGACCATGTTCACAGCGACAGGTACCCGGTGGTCCTCACGGACAACCACTTTCATGCCATTGTCCAGATGAAAAAACTGAAGGGGTTCCGCCTGAACCGCCAACGGGATGCCAAACAACGCCAACATCAGACAAAAGAAGATTTTTTGGATTTTCATAATTTCAGCTCTGCTAAAATGGGCAAGTTTTATATTTTCTGACATTCTGCGCCAACTTTAGCTTAAAACGGTATCCCATGTTCAGTTTTTTTAAAAGAAAAAAAAGTGACGAGGAAGATCAGGCTTCCAGCATATCCACCCCACAACCTGAGCCAGTGGAAAAACAGTCCTGGTTCAGTCGGCTCAAGTCGGGTCTTGCAAGAACTGCCTCCAACCTCAATATCTTCGGTGGCAGCAAAATTGATGAAGAATTGTATGAAGAATTGGAAACTGCTTTGCTGGTTTCTGATGCCGGAATGCCTGCGACCGAATACCTGTTGGAGCAGCTGCGCCAAGCTGTCAAAGACAAAAAGCTGACTTCCCCAGCCCAGATCAAAGAGGAACTTCAGGTCCTGCTGACCCATCTGCTGAAACCGCTTGAAAAGGATTTTGAACTTGGTCGATATGAGCCACTTGTCATCATGATGGCAGGTGTCAACGGAGCAGGGAAAACCACCACCATCGGTAAATTGGCAAAACACATGCAGAACCATGGACAGTCTGTCCTGCTGGCAGCTGGCGACACCTTCCGTGCAGCTGCCCGTGAACAGCTGATTGTCTGGGGAGAACGCAACAATGTAAATGTCATCGCCCAGGAATCTGGCGACCCTGCTGCCGTTGCATTCGATGCCATCCATTCCGCCAAGGCAAAAGCGATTGATATTGTGATGGTGGATACGGCTGGCCGCTTGCCGACCCAGCTGCACCTGATGGAGGAACTCAAGAAAGTGAAGCGAGTCATCGGCAAAGGTCTGGATACCGCACCGCATGAGGTCCTGCTTGTCATTGACGGCAATACAGGACAGAATGCGCTCGTCCAGGTCAAGGCATTTGATGAAGCGATTGGGTTGACCGGCCTTATCGTCACCAAGTTGGACGGTACTCCTAAAGGCGGTATTCTGGCTGCCATTGCCAAGACGCATCCCGTGCCTGTCTATTTCATTGGCGTTGGAGAGAGGATAGAAGATCTCCTGCCCTTCAAGGCTGAAGAATTTGCCAATGCCCTGTTGAACTGAAATCAACTGTCCAGCAATATGGACGGCCGAAATTTCCCTAGTTAACAGGATTGTTATCGGGTCCCTGTCCCAATGTTCAATAAAACAACACATTTATTTGGCACAGAAATTGCTTTAGAAATTATTAGCGCTCTCCTTAGAAGAGTGCTAAAATAACACTAATCAATCCATCTGTTATCTGTCCAACAGTTTGGGGAAAGAATCATCAAGGAGTTATTGAAATGAACGGAAAGTCTACAAAAATGCCTCTTACGACGGTAGGCAGCCGTGCATTGGCTCCAGCTTTCACTGGTTCGCTTGGCAATATCGAAGCATACATCGCTGAAGTCAATCGGCTGCCCATCCTGACACAGGAACAGGAAAACAGCCTGGCAAGGGATTATCAGGAAAAAAATGACCTGATGGCAGCACAGCAGCTGATCATGTCGCATCTGCGGTTGGTGGTTTCTGTCGCCCGTTCCTATCTGGGTTATGGTCTGCCACATGCTGACCTGATCCAAGAAGGCAATATCGGTCTGATGAAAGCCGTAAAACGCTTCAATCCCGATATGGGGGTTAGGCTGGTTTCCTATGCCATCCATTGGATCAAGGCGGAAATCCATGAATACATCCTGCGCAACTGGCGAATGGTCAAGGTTGCAACCACCAAAGCACAGCGCAAGCTGTTCTTCAACCTGCGCAGCCATAAGACTGGCACGGAAGCGATGTCCAAGGCACAGGTCGCTGAATTGGCAGACAAGCTGAATGTCAAGAAAGAAGAAGTCATCGAAATGGAAACCCGCATGGGAGGGCATGACATTGCGCTGGAAAACCAGCATGATGATGACGATGATGCGAACTTTGCCCCGATTTCCTATCTGTCTTCAGAAGACGCAGAGCCAACCATTGTTCTAGAAAACCGTCAACATGACCGCCTGCAGTCTGAAGGCCTGACGGCAGCGCTTGATAAACTGGACGCCCGCTCTCGCCGCATCATTGAAGCCCGCTGGCTACATCAGGAAGATGGGGAAGCCGCAACCCTGCATGAACTGGCTACTGAATTCGGTGTTTCTGCTGAACGTATCCGCCAGATTGAAGCCGCTGCATTGAAGAAAATGCGGAATACCTTGCAAGCTTTCAATTGACATCAATTGCTTCAGAGCCCTGACGCCCCCGCGCATCAGGGCTTTTTTTTGATTACCTGATAGAATATCGATATTCTGTCAATCCCATCACCCATCAGATCAGGACAGACCATGAAACGCCCTTACATTATCTGCCATATGCTCGCGTCCCTCGATGGCCGTATCGACTGTGAGATGACTGAACATATCTGTGGCAACGAATATTATGAAGCACTGGATGAACTTGATTGCCCTTCGATGATCAATGGGCGGGTCACAGCGGAAATGCACTATGCCGACAAGGGAACTTTCACGCCTCAAAGCTCCTCCGTCATCGGCAGAGAAACGGTGCGCTGCGCTGTAAAAGCAGATTGCTGCCATATCATCACCGATACCTTGGGCACCCTGCTCTGGAAAACGGACAACCTGGAAGGCAAAGCCCTCATCTGTTTGGTCAGCGAGTACGCAACACAGGATTACCTGGCATATCTTCAGAAGAAAAACATCTCTTATATTGCAATCGGCAAACCCGGCATTGACCTGAAACGAGCCATGGAAATCCTGAAGGATTCCTTTGGGATTGAACGCCTTGTCCTGACTGGTGGCGGCAATCTCAACGGCAGCTTCCTCGCTGAGAGACTATTGGATGAAATCAGCATGATGTATGCGCCCGGCATTGATGGCAGGGCAGGCTGGGCAACCGCTTTTGACGGTATCCAGGACTAATCACGTCCACCGGTCAAATTGAAACTGGCGGGAACCATTAAGCAGTATGACAATGGCACCGTCTGGATGCGGTATCTGCCGCAATAAGCCTGATTCTGATACCTTGAAAACCTGCCATCAAGATACCTGATGCAGGTTTTCTTCTTCATGGTTTAGTAACAGCCATCACTTGATACCGTCCTATCAGTTCAGTAACTATTGCCGACTCAATCACCATTGCCTAGTTAGACTGCTTTGGTTCCTAACGTGAAAGAATTATCTTTGCTTAGCCCCCCATCTTTTGCTTCAAATCAGTCTCAAATGCCCGAATTTCTTCCAAGCATTTATCCAACTTAGAGAAAATCTCTGCCTTGGATAAATCTTCCCCAATACTCATGGTCGCAGTCCTGAAATGTGTCCTCCACTGCCAATCTTCTTTATCGATTTTCACAGGATAGAACTTATTGATCCGGTCACAAATCGCTCTGAAGTCATCAGGGATATTCCGTGAACTTACTGCACACTGGACATAGAAGCTTTTTCCGGTACGGTTAACAATTTCATAGAAGTAATGATTATCTGTATTCCAACCACTTGGAGCATTTGGAATATCAGGGAGAATCTCGCTCATTGCATCAGTGGTAAACCGGGTGTAAGTGCGATTGCATTTAGAGAGATTCTCATTGACTGATGATTGCACAACTGTCCACTCACGGAAGATTCCAGCAATATTATTTAAACGGATATCTGCATCATCCTCATTGACTAGATATGGAAGTACCACCTCGCAAATTCTATCGCTCCATTCTGCATGGAACTTAGCCATGCGAGGCCAATCCGCCTCATTTGTAATTCCAACACCATGAAGATAATAAGAAAGCGACGAGGCCTTATATTCATCCGCTCTATCCCAAGTCAGGGAAATACCAAGTTCAGCTTCAATTTCATTTTTATGTGCAAACAAGGTGTCAAAAGCTGCTTTGTTTTGTGCTGCATCTCCTTTACCCATATAGAAATCAATACGAGCAAAATCATAGTTTGCAATACAGCTTATGTTGAATCCGGCAATTCCAAAAAATCCAGACATCGCATTTGATGTTCCTGGATTACAGTGGCTGAAGGTTCCCCTATTGGTATGTTGTTTCTTGATGATTGGGAGTGCATACGTCCAGTAACGTTTTCTTAGTTCATAGCGACTCGCCTCTGCAATCTTCTCGCTCCCCATGTCTTTCAGATAGAATACCAAATCCATTGGATCAGCATCATACAGAGTGAACAAACGCCGTAGCACAGATATCTTTAATGCTGTACTCGTGTTCATACTCATATAGATGTTTTCATCAATCTTCAGAGCGTTTCTAAGACCTTCTTCGGTATTATTCACATAGTTTGCAAGATTAATATTATCCGAACGGTATGCAAGCTCAGCCAATACAGCCTTATCCTTCTGATGCAGGAACTTTACAATGTGCTCAAACATATCTGCCCAACTGGATACAGGCTGCTCGACATTCTGATAGCTGAATTTCGCAATATCCCGACCAGTCAAATCAACGTCCTCATCGTCTAGCGTACAAGATTCAAATTCTTTTACAGCAGGTACGAAGGCGGTCTCTGGATAAGCCCATATCTTCTTTGCCAATGCCAGCATATCCTCATTTCGTTCTTCGAGTTCTTTAAGCCTCCAGAAATCCTTTTGGGCAATCTTTTGGTTCATCCTCAGACCACTGGCTTTGTATCCACGCTCACCATCCCGTTTTTCTTGAAATGTCTTATTACTGAGATGGGGGTTGTACGCTGTCAGTGTCAAATTGGCGAGTCTATGGAGCCAGGTAACGTGTATCTCATTTGCTTCAGTACCAAGTGCATCTGTCCATGCCGGTGTCAAATGCTGTGGCATGATATGTTCAATGGAATATGTATTATTATCCAGACGAGCATAAACATCCTTAGTCTCAATGGTGTCATAATTCTCGAACCGTTCAAACAGATACGCTTTGTACTTACCGCGCATCTGGTAAACCTGCTTTGATTCCAAGGCAGCCTTGAACTCATCGTTGTCTGGAAAACGACCACTTTCCTTCTTGGAAAGCAATGCATAGATAAATTTCTGGACATAGTTGTCCGCTGTGCCATCGTAACGGATGATTTCCCTATTCAAATTCAGGAAAATCTTGTTCAGAGCATTGGTAGGAACTTCACAGATATTTCTGCGAAACAGATAATTCTCTGTAATCTGGAATACCTGTAGCACCTCATCAACATTGAGTTTTCCATCCTGGTTCAGGCGTAGAACTTCCATAAGGAATGGACGCGTGACCACAATGTCTAACCACATCATCCGGTATAAACAACCATCGAGTTTTGGTTCATTCAAACCGCTCTCGCAAGTAAGCAACTTCTCGAAAATTCGCGCATAACGCAAAAGGTCAGTCAAAAGCACATCTACTGATAACCTTTCTGCTTCCGCATAATCCTTAAAGGCACGGTATACATTATTGATTGTCGGCGTAACCAGCTTTTTAATACTCAGGTAGTCCCTGACAAATCCGCTGACATCATTTCGGGTACACTTTTCGATTTTTGCCCAGAAGGAGTCATAATATTTGCTTTGATTCTGAGGGGGCTCCCCCATCAGAATATAGTTTCGTATCTTGTCACCTTCCTTGAGTGCAAGTCCTGTAGAGTTTAGGCTTTCGAATATCAGCTGTGCATTATCTCCCTGATTCAAAGTGATGCTTATGATTTCCAGCTTTGCAATAGCGGCATAAAGATCGTCAACAGAAATTCCTTCTTTTAAAATCATGTCGCAAAAGAACTGATAATTCAGAGTAAGGTTGGAAGCCGGATTATAATCTTCAACATCACCATACAATTTGGTCAGTGCCTCTCTGTCGCTTTTCACCGGACGGAGTTTAATTCTGTCCTCTTCCTTTGCCCATGGGGCTAAGAGGAAACGTTGACCAATCTGCTCATCAAGTCTGTCTTGCTGAGCTGTCACTTTCCCCTGCGCAATCAAGTTGCGAATTGCCAGAAGCAAAAGCGATACCGTTGTGAGACGCTGCTGCCCATCGATAATGTGATACTCAGTCCTGCCACCATTCCCCTCTACAGAAGAAACAATACTTCCGAAAAAGTGGCTGTCGCGCTTGTCCCTAACGATTTTTTTCAAATCATCATAGAGCTGGCGGCAGTTGTCGTTCTTCCAGTCGTATTTTCGCTGGTAAACAGGGATTACAAAACGCTTATCAGCTCCTTCCATGAACCCCAGCATAAATGTTTCAGAACCTTTCATTTGATGTCTTTTCCTCAAACAACAGTCTGTTTCTATAGTTCAAAGTCCCTTTAGATTTTAGATAATAGTCCAGAGGTTACCGGGAACCTGCTTTCCGCAATCTCTCAAGGCGTTCATCAATCTCATCGATATCTTCTTCCCCCGCATGTTCCCGTGCCTTTTCAAACCAGTAAATGGCTTTGGCATTGTCTTTGGCAACACCTTCACCGCGTTCGTAGCAGTTCGCCAGTTCAGCGTAAGAGGGATTATCACCATTGACCCATTGGTCACCGCCATCTTCTGCTGACTGCTTGAACCAGTTGCAAGCTGCCTGCTTGTCCAAGATTACACCGTCATTTTCCCGGGAATAGATATAGCCCAACCACCACATTGCACTGGATTTGCCTTTTTCTGCCGCCTGTTTCCACCAGTAGATGGCTTGGATGTTGTCTTTCGCTACACCATCTCCCCGGTAATAAGCGGTACCGACTTCTTCCAATCCAGTTGGATTGCCCTGAGCAGCTGCTTTTTTAAACCAATACAACGTTTTATCAACGTTTTGGTTGACACCTTCGCCTGATTGGTACCGTAATCCCATTTCTGCCTGGGCTACCGCACTGCCCGCTTTTGCCTGACGCTGGCAGGCTTTCAACGTCTGACAGAATTCGCCTGAATAAGCTGGTAGTCCCACTGCCATTAGTGCCGCCAAAGCAGCCCATTTCAATCGTTTCATATTTCTTCCATTCCTTTCACTTGACATCTGACCCCAGCCCTAGCGGTAAAACCCGATTGGCTGTTCCTGCATGGCATCTGGTGTTTTCTTCGGCAGGTTCTCCTTGAAGGCATGACCAATGATGACTTCAAAACGCAATGCAATCTGCCCCTTCCCATCCCGCAGTGCTTCCAGATTCTGCATCAATTGCGCAAATGTGCCCTTACCCATCAACCCCTGCCGCCTGTCTGACAACGGATTCCCGCCCAATGACCGGATGTCCCTTAATAAAGACCAGGCATCCTGATAGGTGAGGTCAATCCATTCCCGCTCCAATACCGGTGAAGGGAATCCTGTCTTTATCAACGCATCTCCCAACTGCTGGCAATCAGGAAAGGTCATGATATGGCCATAGCCATCCAGCCCATCAAAAGCCTGATGCAGGTTATGCAATGAACCATACCCCAAGCAGGAAAACAGCAACAGTCCACCCTGCCGGAGCATCTGGTACCAATTGGATAAAACAGCACCAATATCTTCCGCCCAGTGCAGCATCATGTTCGACCAGACAAGGTTGAAAACTGATGGCTGGAACAGCATGGTTTCCGCATTGCCACAGAGACAGGCTGTTCCACCGTCTTCTGTTTGACGGGACGCTTTTGCCAGCGGCGCAAAAGCCGCATCCATACTAACTACCAACGACTGTGGAAACCTTTTCTGCAAGAGCACCAGGTCCTCCCCAAAGCCACAACCGATATCAGCCAGCCTGTCCATCTCCAGATCCATCACTGACAGGCGGTCATGCAGGCGGGATGCGGTTTCACGCCACAGAAAACTGCCGCCTAATGAACGGGACACGTTTTCAAACAACTGTCTGACTTTATCGGAACAGGGAACCATCTCTTCTGCCGGTTTCTTGCTGAATTGCTTACAATAGCATTTTCTCAACAGGGCAATACAGGATGGCGATGGACTTTTTTAAAACGGTGGCTGATTCCATCCGGCAATCCCTGACACCTTGTATTTTATGCCATTCCCCCAGCCAAGATGGTCTCTGCACTTTCTGCCGGGACAGTTATTTCCAGAAACCAGCTGTCCGTTGCCATTGTTGCGGCAACTTATTGCCCTTGGCAACATCCGCATCTCCGCTTCTTTGTGGTGATTGCCTGAAGCAACCGCCATCTTATGATGCCACCATCACCGTCACGGATTTTGTCCCGCCCCTTGACCAGATGGTGCATCTGCTGAAATTCCGGCACCGTCTGGCAGCCGCTCCTGTCATGGGCAGACTGCTGTATCAAGCAATGACTGCCCATTCTATTGAACCTGATCTATTGGTTGCCGTTCCTTTAGGACAGAAAAGGTTGAGAGACAGGGGGTTCAACCAGTCCCATGAGATTGCAAAGACATTGGGGAAACTGATGCGGCTCAAGCCCCTGCATACACTGCTCAGCCGAATCCGTGAAACTGAACGCCAGAGCAATATTGCGATGCATGCCCGGAAAAAGAATGTCCATCAGGCATTTGCTGTTTCAGCACAAGGCAGAGCCTTGCTTAAAGACCGCCATATTGCTGTGGTGGATGATGTGATGACCACTGGCAGCACACTGGATGAAATTGCTCGTGTCCTGAAACAGGCGGGAGCCTCCAAAGTCACCAATCTTGTTTTTGCCAGAACCCCTAAGCATCTGACAGGAGCCATTCATGTTTAATGTTGTCTTGGTGGAACCCGAGATTCCACCCAATACCGGAAACATCATCCGTCTCTGTGCCAATACAGGCTGTCAGCTGCATCTGGTGGAGCCATTGGGGTTTCCGATCGACCATGCGAAGATGCGCCGCGCAGGGCTGGATTATCATGAATTCGTTGCCATGAAAATCCATGCCAACTGGGAAACATTCCTGACAACCGAAAAGCCTGACCCTAAAAAGATGTATGCAATGACGACTCATGGGGACAGCGCTTTTTATACCCATGCTTCCTTTACCGCTGGAGACTGGTTCATTTTTGGCGCAGAGACGCATGGCCTGGTTGATGCTATCCACCGTTTTTTCCTAGATGGACACCGCCTGCGCCTGCCGATGATGCCTGACAACCGGAGTCTGAACCTGTCAAACAGCGTTGCCATCACCATTTATGAAGCTTGGCGGCAAAACGGTTTCAACGGTGGTTCTTGAAAAAAACAGTCCCTGTCTGGAAATTTCCAGACAGGGACCACTACCAATCTGAAGACCGGATCAACTAAACAGGTCTTTCAGCTTATCCATCCATGTCTTGTGCTGGGGATTATGCTTACCGGCATCCTTTGAAACCAGTTCATCAAATTTCCGAAGCAGGTCTTTTTCCTCATCGTTCAGGTTGACAGGCGTTTCAATCCTGACATGGCAGAACAGATCGCCTGCCTGATAGGAATGAACGCCTTTGATACCCTTGCCTTTCAGACGGAAAGTACGCCCTGTCTGGGTTCCCATCGGAATATGGAAAGAAACTTTGCCGCCCAGTGTCGGCACCTCAATGTCGCCGCCCAATGCCGCTTTCCCGAATGAGATTGGAATCTCACAATGCAGGTCATCATCATCCCGTGTAAAGAGCTGATGCTGCCTGATATGGATTTCAACATACAGATCCCCAGGAGGGCCGCCATTCTGGCCCAGTTCTCCATTGCCGGAAGAACGGATACGCATTCCCTCATCAATCCCTGCCGGAATATCGACTTCCAGGGTTTTGTTGGTCCGGATATTGCCCTGTCCATGGCAGTCTGGACATGGTTCCTTGATGACCTGTCCGGAGCCATGACAATGCGGACAAGTCTGCTGGACACTGAAAAAGCCCTGCTGCATCCGAACCTGCCCACGACCACCGCAGGTTTCACAGGTTGTTGGGGAAGTCCCTTTCTTAGCACCTGAACCTCCGCAAGCCTCACATTTGTTCCAGGCAGGAACGCGGATGGTTTTCTTGCAGCCTTTCGCCGCTTCTTCCAACGTAATCTCAAGGTTGTAACGCAGATCAGAACCACGGTACACCTGGGGACCGCCACGACCGCCCATACTACCCATGCCAGCCCCGAAGATATCCCCAAAGATATCGCCGAATGCTCCGCCGAAAGGATCGCCGCCACGACCACCCATGCCACCCATACCGTTTGGATCAACACCTGCATGTCCAAAACGGTCATAAGCCTGGCGTTTCTGCTCATCTGACAGAATTTCGTAAGCTTCCTTGACTTCCTTGAATTTTTCCTCAGCGGTCTTGTCGTCAGGATTACGGTCAGGATGATACTTCATCGCCAGTTTGCGGTAAGCCTTCTTGATGTCGTCTTCTGACGCACCCTTGGCAACACCAAGCACTTCGTAAAAATCCCGTTTAGCCATTCTCTTTTTCCTCTTCCTTACAGTTGCCTATCATAGCAACCGATTTATCCGGACCTTTCAAACAGAACGCCGGGCCAATGGCGTAACCATCTGCTGCCCGGCGATCTGCCTATCCCAAAGAATCAATTATTCTTTGTCCTTGACTTCCTTGAAGTCGGCATCAACAACATTGTCATCCTTAGGTGCAGCCCCTGCTGAACCAGTGCCTGCGGCACCTTCAGCACCCGCTGCCGCCTGCTGGCTTGCATAAACCGCTTCGCCCAGTTTCTGGGATGCACCTGCCAATGCCTGCATCTTGGCGTCAATTGCTGCCTTGTCATCGCCTTTCAAGGATTCTTCCAGTTCCTTGATAGCAGCATCAATGTCGTCTTTGGTGGACTGGTCAAGCTTATCGCCATGTTCTTCCAGAGATTTACGGGTCGCATGGACCAGTGCATCCCCCTGATTGCGGACTTCAGCCAGTTCCCGAACGCGTTTATCTTCTTCTGCATTGACTTCCGCGTCTTTAATCATGCGCTGGATTTCTTCCTCGGTCAGACCGGAGTTCGCCTTGATGGTAATCTTGTTCTCCTTACCGGTTGCCTTGTCTTTCGCGCTGACATGCAGGATACCGTTGGCATCAATATCAAAAGTCACTTCAATCTGTGGGATACCACGTGGAGCAGGCGGGATACCTTCCAGATTGAATTCACCCAGTGCCTTGTTGGCAGCTGCCATTTCACGTTCACCCTGGCAGACCTTGATGGTAACTGCCGGCTGGTTGTCGTCAGCCGTCGAGAACACCTGACTGAACTTGGTCGGAATCGTGGTGTTCTTCTTGATCATCTTGGTCATGACACCGCCCAAGGTTTCAATACCCAGGGACAATGGGGTCACATCCAGCAGCAGCAGGTCCTTACGGTCACCGGAGAGGACAGACCCCTGCAGGGAAGCACCGACTGCAACCGCTTCATCCGGATTAACATCACGACGTGGATCCTTGCCGAAGAATGCTTTGACCTTTTCCTGAACCTTAGGCATACGGGTCATCCCGCCGACTAAAATGACATCATCAATGTCGGAAGCATTCAACCCGGCATCCTTCAATGCAATACGGCAAGGCTCAATAGTCTTTTCAATCAACTCTTCGACCAGAGATTCCAGTTTCGCGCGGGTCAGGCGGATATTCAGGTGAGCAGGCGCGCCATTGACCATTGCAATGTATGGTTCATTGATTTCTGTCTGCTGGGAAGAAGACAGTTCAATCTTCGCACGTTCTGCGGACGCCTTGATACGCTGCAACGCAATCGGGTCTTTCTTCAGGTCAAGACCATTGGTTTTCTTGAATTCATCAATGATGAAGTCAATAATACGCTGGTCAAAGTCTTCACCGCCCAGGAAAGTATCCCCGTTGGTAGACAGGACTTCAAACTGCTTGTCACCCTCAATATCAGCGATTTCGATGATTGAGATATCGAATGTACCGCCGCCCAGGTCATAGACAGCCACTTTTCGGTCGCCTTTGCCAGCCTTGTCCAGACCGAATGCCAGTGCTGCAGCAGTCGGTTCATTGATGATACGCTTGACATCCAGGCCTGCAATACGGCCAGCATCCTTGGTTGCCTGACGTTGTGCATCGTTGAAGTATGCCGGTACCGTAATGACAGCTTCGGTGACTTCTTCACCCAGATAATCCTCAGCAGTCTTTTTCATCTTGCGCAGGACTTCTGCGGAAACCTGTGGAGGAGCCAGTTTCTTGTCACCCTGAACAGCAACCCATGCGTCGCCATTGTCTGCCTGGACAATGGAGAAAGGCATGACAGGAATATCCCGCTGGACTTCAGCATCATCATATTTACGGCCAATCAGACGCTTGACCGCATACAGGGTATTCTTTGGATTGGTGACTGCCTGGCGCTTTGCCGGTGCGCCGACCAGAATTTCTCCATCATCCATATAGGCAATAATGGAAGGCGTGGTGCGAGCACCCTCTGTATTTTCAATGACTCTTGGTTGACCACCTTCAATCACGGAAACACAGGAATTGGTGGTTCCCAGGTCAATACCGATAATTTTGGACATTTGCTTTTCCTTTCAATCTTTAAATTCTTTTCGTCTGGACGCTTCCTGTTGATTTTCCTCAACCGCATCCGTTCTGTTCTGGCTTGTAGATAGGGATGTCTTGCTGGATTTCAAGCAGGTTTTCAGGCTTTTTTTGCGACCGTGACAATCGCTGGACGCAGCAGACGGTCTGACAGCGTGTATCCTTTCTGAAGCACCGTGACAATGGTGTTGTCTTCCTGGTCGGCCTCAACGGCAGAGATTGCCTGATGTTTGTTTGGATCCAGCTTTTCACCCTGTTCCGGCACAACTTCAACGACACGATTCTGCTCAAGCGCCTGTGTCAGCTGACGCAAAGTGGCTTCCACTCCTGTCTTGATAGTCTCGACCGTTGGTGAATCGGTCTTGAGCGCCATTTCCATACTGTCCTTGACCGCCAGCATGGCTTTAGCGAAATTCTCGACAGCGAACTTATGGGCCTTGGCGATGTCTTCCTGTGCATGCCGACGAATATTCTCGCCTTCAGCCTTGGCACGCAGAAAAGCATCCTGCATTTCTGCCGCCTTCTGCTCTGCGGCTATCAACCTGGCTTCCAGAGATGCTTCCTGAACAGGTGCTTCTTCAGTCACAACATCAGCCGTTGCCACAACCTCTTCGGCAGCTTCTGGATTCAGGTTCTCGGTTTCTGAGTTTGGATTTGACACGGTTTTCTCCCTATGTGGATTTTCTGCAATTCCATAAAGGTGGGGATGATAAAACCGTTTTCAAGGGACAGACAACGAAAAAAATGCCTTTCTTCAAGTCAGTCTGAACAGCGGCTGCCCCAGCATTTCACGAGCATGGTCAAGTGCTGTTTCAGTCAATCCTGTCCCGCCGAGCATCCGGGCAATTTCAGTGACACGTTCTTCACCAGACAACCTGGTGATACGGGATACCGGATGAGAAATATCCGTAACAGTCTGTTTGCTGACCTGGAAATGCTGTTCCGCCTGGGACGCAACCTGTGGCAAATGAGTGACACACAACACCTGATGATCGGCTCCCAACCGTTTCAGAAGCCGACCGACCACCTCTGCAACACCACCGCCCACACCAGAATCCACTTCGTCAAAAACCAGTGTCGGTGTTGCCGTGGCATTTGAAGCGATGACTGAAATTGCCAGTGAAATCCGGGCAAGCTCCCCGCCTGATGCCACCTTGGCAAGCGGACGCAGGGCGGCACCGGCATGTCCCGCCACCAGGAACTCAACGGTATCCACACCGTGAGAACTGGGAGCACCATCGTGAATCCCAACATCAAAACGCCCGCCAGTCATATGCAGTTCCTGCATGATGGCAGTCACCGCATCCCCCAATGCTTTTCCTGCCTGACGGCGTTTATCAGACACCTGCCCTGCCAAAATCTGATAAGCGGCCGCTGCCTCGGATGCCTGTTTTTTCAAGCTTTCAAGATTGTTGTCCTGTTCAAACTGCGCCAGCTGAATTCTGCGCTTTTCCCATTCTTCGGGCAGAGTTTCGGGCGGAACCCTGAACTGGCGGGCAAGCGCATGCAGGCTTTCCATGCGTTTCCCGACTGTCTGAAGCTGTTCTGGATCCAGATCGGTATGGGCAAGATAATCCCGAAGGGTATAGACAACTTCCTGCAGCTGAATCCTGGATGATTCCAGCAACGCCACAACCGGCTCGAGCCCTTTGTCAATGCCAGCCAATCCCGTCATGGACTGAACCATGCTATTCAGCCGGGACACAATGGGACGGTCTGCTTCAGAGAGTTCATTCACCGTATTGCCGACACCTTCAAGCAGGCTTGCCGCATGGGAAAGACGATCATAATCCTGATTGACCTGTTCCCATTCCCCTGCCTGTGGCCGCACTTTTTCAAGTTCACTGACCTGCCATGCCAACCGTTCCCTGGCTTCCTGTACCCGTTCCGTGTTGGCTTCGGCTTCTGCAATTTTCTGTTCCAATGACTGCCATTGCCTGAACTTTTCTGCCAGTTCAGTCACTGCCTGCTCAATCCCTGCATGGCGGTCCAGCAGCATCCGCTGCTCACCCGTTTTCATCAGCAATTGATGGGCATGCTGGCCATGAATATCCACCAGCAATGCACCCAATGCGCGTACCTGCATGGCCGTGACAACTGCGCCATTCACAAAAAAACGGGAACGTCCTGATATGGCATCAATAGTCCGGCGAAGCAAAGCAATACCGTCTTCACCGTCAATATCATTGAGGGAAAGCCATGCTGCAGCAGTCTCATTCAAGGAAAATTCTGCTGTAATATCCGCTCTTTTGGCACCTTCCCGTACCACCGTGGCATCACCCCTGCCCCCCAAAACTAGCTGGAGTGCATCAATCAGGATAGATTTACCGGCACCTGTCTCGCCAGTCATGACAGAAAAACCTGATGTGAAATCAAGGTCAAGAGTATCTACAATGACAAAATCCCGGACTGTCAGGGCACGCAGCATTTTCCATCACCTCTCAATCAGGCCTGTTCTTTCCTCCTGACATGATTATCAGGCACTTTTAATCGAGTTTTCTGGAAACCTCGTTCCAGTGCAGTTTGTTACGCAAGGTATCGTAATAACTCCAGCCAACAGGATGCAGGAATGTCACGACATGCGGTGCGCGGCGGACTGTAACCTGATCGCCACTCTGCAGGTTGGCAAAAGACTGGGAATCAAAACTGATGCTTGGCTGACGGGCATTGACGATATCCACCACAATCTCGCTGGTATCAGGAATGACAATCGGACGGTTCGAGAGGGTATGCGGTGCAATGGAAACCAAGACAATCCCCCCAAGATTTGGATGTAGCATTGGTCCTCCGGCAGACAGGGAATAAGCAGTGGAACCTGTCGGTGTGGAAATAATCATGCCATCGGAATGCTGCTGATACATGAAATGGCCATCCACATGCACCCGCAGGTCAATCATACCTGCACCCGCACCACGGGAAATCACCACTTCATTGAATGCGATCGCCTTGCCGATGACTTCGCCTTCCCGTGTGATTGTCCCTTCAACCAGGAAACGCTGCTCAGAGACATACCTGCCCTTGATCATCTTATCCAAGATCAGAAGCATCCGGTTCAATGGAATATCGGTAATAAACCCCAGATGCCCATGATTGATACCGATCAACGGCACATTGTAAGGCGCCAGCTGACGGGCAATGCCCAGCATCGTCCCATCGCCGCCCAATACAATTGCAGCCGCAGCCTGTGCGCCGATTTCCTCCAGCTTCATTGTCTTGATGTCCTGAAAAGGAACATTCGCACCTGTCTGCGCCTCATAGACAACCTCATGTCCGGCATCTTTCAGAAAATTGGCAACCTTGTCCAAAGACTGGATGATATTTGGCGCATAGACTCTGGCAACAAGTGCAAAGATTTTCTTGGTAGTCGGCATGGCAAATCCAGAAAGTCCGTCAATGTTTGCAGATTACACCAAAAATGCCCTTTTCACACCTTTTCTCTCCAGATAAAACAGAAACCTCTGATTTCTGACCGCATCCATCACAAACAGCATCACAATCCCTGCCATCTAACCTGATGAATAATGCCGGTATTCTGTTTGATTCACGGGAACCCCCATAAAAATTGATTTACAATAACTTATCGCTAGAATGCCCTTTTCTGGAAACATGAAAATCGAACCCCGAGCACAGGCTTTATTGAAAACCTTGATTGAACGGTATATCGCCGAAGGTCAGCCTGTGGGTTCCCGGGTGCTTTCCAAACTATCAAACCTTGACCTGTCGCCAGCCACCATCCGCAACATCATGGCTGACCTTGAGGAAATGGGTTTTGTCGCCAGTCCCCATACTTCTGCCGGACGTATCCCGACACCACGGGGATTCCGGATGTTTGCAGACACCCTGTTGACATCGGACCCTGCTGACAGGGAAAAAGCAGCCCCCCTGGAATCCGACCTCAAGCTGCATTCCCAGATTGGACAACCCCAAAAAACCATCTCCGATGCAGCACAGATGCTTTCCTCGCTGACCCAGTTTGCCGGCATTGTCATGGCGCCACAGCATGAATCAGCTTTTTCCCAGATTGAATTCCTGCGGCTTTCTGAAAAGCGCATCCTGCTGGTCATCGTCACACCAAACGGCGATGTCCAAAACCGTCTTTTACTGACCGACATCGACTACACGGTTTCCCAGCTTACTGAAGCGGCGAATTATCTCAACGCCCACTACACTGGACTCCGTTTCAATGAAATCCGCGCAAAACTGCAACGTGAACTCAAGGAAATCCATTCCGACCTGTCCCGCTTGATGCAGACTGCCATTGATGCTGGTGATGAAACCCTTTCGGACAATACGGCCGAAGTTGTGATTGCCGGGGAAAACAACCTGTTGAACGTCAAAGAATTCACCTACGACATCCGTTCGCTGAAACAACTGTTCACGATGTTCGAACAGAAAACGGAATTGATGCGGTTACTAGACATTTCGAGCCGTGCCAGCGGCATCCAGATTTACATTGGCGGCGATTCCCATCTTGTCCCGAATCCAGATATCAGCGTTGTTACCGCCCCTTATCAGGTCAATGGACAGTTTGTTGGTACGCTCGGTGTAATCGGTCCCACCCGGATGGCTTATCAGAAAGTGATTCATATTGTGGACATCACTTCCCGCCTGCTTTCAAGTGCCTTGAGCCATTCTTCAATCGCCAAAGACTGACTTTTTGCTAAAGACAACAGCCACAAAGTGCCATGCCCTGCGGCTGCCATCCTTTCAGGAACAATCCCGCTTAGAAGATTCCTGTTTTTCAACGATATTGGTTGATGGCATCCCGTGTCCTGATGGCTGCCTCACGAGAAAATGCAGCATAATTTTCCCCTGCCTTTTCCCCGGCATAGAGGATTGCCCGGGAAGAATTAATCATCATTCCCGTCCCAGCAGTCGTCTTGCCGGCCATCACGGTTGCCTGGATATCTCCGCCTTGGGCACCGATACCCGGTACCAGCAAAGGCATTTCACCGACAATCCGACGCACCGCTGATATTTCAGCAGGATACGTTGCCCCGACCACCAACGCACATTGCCCATGCACATTCCATTTTTCCGCCACCAGACGGGCAACATGCTGATATAGCGGCACAGTCCTGCCATCAACCAGGACATTCAGGGACTGCAGGTCAGAGCCCCCGGGATTGGATGTCCTCACAAGCAGGATCGTCCCCCTATCTGGATATTCAAAATAAGGCTCGATGGAATCAAATCCCATATATGGGCTCAATGTCACCGCATCAACATTGAAACGTTCAAATGCTTCACGAGCATACTGCCTGGCAGTCGCACCAATATCCCCGCGCTTTCCATCCAGCAAGACAGGAATATCAGGATACCGCTCACGAATGTAAGTACAGACGGCTTCCAGCTGGTCTTCAGCTTTCTCTGCCGCAAAATAGGCTATCTGTGGCTTGAACGCACAGACCAGGTCGGCAGTTGCATCCACGATGCTTTTGCAGAAAGCATAGATGGCATCAGACTTGCCTTGCAGATGGGCAGGGAAACGACCAATAGCAGGATCAAGTCCCACACATAGCAGTGAATTGTTTTTCTGCCAGGCGGCAGTCAGTTTTTCGATAAAAGTCACTGTCCTCTCCCTTTGAACGCAATACGGCTTATTTTACCTGCTGATTGACCGGACAAGAAATACTCAGGACTGCTCGAAACGGACTGCATAACGGTTGATGGCATTACGCCACCATGCAAGGCGTGCCCTGGACAACATATCTGACCGTGGCATAAAAGGGGATTTCTCCCACATTACGGCAGGACGGATGCCATGCAGCGCATTGACAGCCCAAACTTCACAGTCATTAAGCTGTTCTGGCATCACCAACCGATAGCTGACAGGAATACGTTCCTGTCTGGCAACTGTCAATATCAAGCGGCGGATGGTCCCCGGCAAGATACGGTTCAGGTCAGGAACCGTGCACAGCCTTTCCTGTCCATGACGTTTCTCCCACCAGAGAATGCTGGTGGTCAATCCTTCCAAAACGAATCCTTTGGATGTTGTTATTATCCCCTCATCTGCGCCTGCATCCAGAACCTGACGGCGAAGACCGTTTAACCACTGTATATCCGGACCTTTATGTCGGGGCGCTTTCCGAAAGTCCTCAGCATCACAAACCATCAGTTTGACGGTTTCCCCAATCATCGGTACCGGACGGATACGACATTGGAAAACAGGTTGTCCGGCTTTCCCTGCCAATTCCATGCGGGGAAACCACAATCCCTCTGCAGGTATCAAGCTGAGGGCCTGATACCACAATGGCAGCAAAACCCTTGCCCCAATTCCATGCCGGATACGGCAGCTATTGAAGAAACGCTGCTGATGCAGGTCTGGCGCAATCATCCTGCCATCCCTGACAAGCCAGGAATCTGCAACCAGCAATAACTGTTCTGGATGACGGGTAACAGCAAGTGGTCCTTTCAAGTCAGACCGGTAAATGGTTTCAGCAGCACCTGACATCTCAAAACACCTCAGTCATCAGGAAAATCCGTATTGAACAGATCAAGAAAAGCCCTTGCCTTATCGCGGGTTTCCTCAAATTCCATTTCAGGGTCAGACAATGCGGTGACAGCCCCTCCCACACCGAAAGAGAACCTGCCATCTCCCTGCATGACAATCGTACGGATGACAATACTTAAATCAACGGCGCCGCAAAGCGAAAAGTATCCCAGGGCACCCGAATAGATTCCCCGTGCGGTATTTTCGAGCCTGTCCAGTATTTCCATAGTCCGCTTTTTGGGTGCTCCCGTCATTGAACCGCCAGGAAATGCGTAACGGATACATTGGCAAGGAGAACTGTCTTTCCGTATCTTTGAAGAAACAGTACTGACCATCTGATGCACGGTCTGGTAACTTTCAACGGCAAACCGCTCTGGTACCCTGACACTGCCAGTTTCGGCAGTCCATCCCAGATCATGCCGGACCAGATCAACAATCATCAAGTTTTCCGCCCGTTCTTTCTCACTTTCCGCCAGTTCCTGCCTCATCAGGAGATCCTGATCCTTATCCGATCTGCGCGGGCGAGTGCCTTTGATGGGCCTTGACACCGCCTCACCCTGCCGGGAAACCCTGATAAACTGCTCTGGAGAACAACTGATGATACTAATGCCTTCAAACTGCATGAACACACTGTAAGGAGCGGGATTGCGCTTCCGCAACAGCCGATAAACGGTCCATGGCGCTGCATCAGTTGCCCCATACACCATATTGGTCAGGCAGATCTCATAAGTTTCGCCCTGTCTGATAAGTTCCTGACATGTCCTGATTTTTGCAATATAAGTATCCTTGTCCTGTTCCAGCGTAATCGGTTGAGTCAGTTCGAGTATTTCAGGCAAAGGAGCTTTATGCTGACTTTGGCCAAGCATTTTCTCCACTTTCTGATTGATACCATTCAACCATGCATTAGCAGACGCTTCATCACCTGATTGGGTCAGCACCAAGGGGTACAGACGGTTTTCCTGATGGTCAATGACAAGCCCCCTGTCACAGAACAGCAGGACAGCATCCGGATAAGGCGATTGGTGCACATTTTCCGCACCACATTGTGCTTTCAACTCATAACCAAGATAGCCCATCCATCCCAAAGCGAACGCAACAGGGATTTCAGGCAAAACAACCTGATGGGACTGAATATCTGATGACAACCAGTCCAGACAAGCCATCCGGTACACATCAGTTCCGCCTTCCTGTGCATTGACGGTAACAGTACCTTTCGAAACATCCGCAACAGCGATACGTCCATAAGGCCCTGAAGGCGCACACAGAAAAGAAAAACGCCCTGAACCATATCCACTGCGGCTGCTATCCAGCCAAATCGCTGATCCTGTCTTTCGGAAACAATCATTGAAAAGCGTCTCAATATCCAGTGACGCCTTTTCACAATCAATGACACGATGCAACAGTTTCCATGATTTCCTGTCCCGCCAGGCGACTGGCTTGTCTTTCGGCATCATGAATGCCATCTGGGTACCGGAACCAGACCGTGGATGATCCTGCCACCATCTTTCTGTCAAACGACGAAAATTGGCAAGCAGCTGTTTACCATATTCCGTGCAGACAGACTCAGGGTGAAACTGGACACCCCATTGGGGAAGTGTTTTATGGCGGATTCCCATAACCACGCCATCAGCTGTCCTGGCGGTTACTTCAACCGTTTCGGGCAGTGCATCCACCATCAGTGAGTGATAACGGACAGCAGGGAAAGGGCTGGGAATCCCCATGAACAGTCCTTTGCCATCATGCAATACTGGAGAAAGACGCCCATGGCAGACTTCTCTTGCAGGAACAACCTTGCCTCCCTGAAAATAACAGATTCCCTGATGCCCAAGACAAATGCCCAGTACAGGCACGGTACTTTGCATCACCGCATTGGCACACCATCCAAAATCAGCCGGTTTGTCTGGTCTACCCGGTCCCGGCGACAGCACAATACTGTCGAACTGGCTGAACAGTCCATCAGACCAATCCCGCTCATCATTCCGGATAAGAACTGGCGGAACGCCATTGACCTCTGCAATCAAATGATAAAGATTGCAGGTAAATGAATCGTAATTATCTATCAACAGCGTCTTGATGGCATCCACTGCTTTACTGCACATCCTGGGCAGGTGCCTTCCTGAAAACCCGGGGCGTTTTTGCCCTGTTCGAACCTGACACCATATCAAACCGGAACAGACGGCATTCAATGGCGCCATTGAACAACGGCTTGCGTTGGGATTCTTTCAGCCGCATCATTCTTGGAACAGACAAATCCGCTGTAAACAGATAAACCGACCAACCGGCAAACCGCTGTTTCAAGGTTGTGCCAAACAACTGGTAAAAATAGGCGGCACGGTCATCTTTTTCCAAATGGCGATTGCCACGGACTGTAATACGTTCACCATAAGGCGGATTAGTCAGGACAATGCCTGGACGATCCACTGGCATCCTGATGTCTTGCGCCTCAACCTGCTGGAGGGGAATTTCAAACGGAAAGCCTGAATTGGCAATATTTGTCCGGGCTTTTGCCAGCATTGCTGTTGAAATGTCGCTGCCAAACAACATCAGCGGTGCAGTCAGGGCATTGCGTTTTGCCTGCGCTTTCATCGACAACCACCATTCCCTGTCGAATCCCTGCATCCGTTCAAATGCAAAACGGCGGTTGATTCCCGGCGGTATCCCTGCCATCATCTGCGCCGCCTCAATCAGGATAGTACCCGAACCGCACATCGGATCAAGCAATGGGATACCCGGTTTCCAGCCTGTCATCCGCAGCAATCCGGCTGCAAGATTTTCCCGCAGCGGCGCTTCCCCTGTTTCGGTACGCCATCCCCGTTTGAACAAGGCTTCCCCTGAAGTATCCAGATACAAGGTGACATTATGGGCATCCAGGAAAGCGGATATCCGAATATCAGGGTTATGGGTATCGACGTTTGGACGGTCATGCAGACGGCTGCGGAAACGGTCCACAATCGCATCTTTCACCCGCAGTGTTGCAAAATTCAAGCTTTTAAGCGGTGATTTGATGGCTGCCACATCAATACGGATCGTATTGCTAACCTCAAACCATTGTTCCCACGGCTGTTTGACGGCCAATTTATAGATGTCATCTTCGTTCCGGTAACTGGACTGGGCAAACCGGAGCAGAACGCGGGAAGCGATGCGAGTATGCAGATTCAGCAGCCAGCCATCTTCAAGACGCCCTGAACAATGTACCCCACCCGGCACTGCCCGATGGATTTTCAGGGTAACGCTTCTTGTGGCGATTTCTTGCAGTTCCTGGGACAAAACATCCTCAAGTCCTCTTGGACAAGGACAGAAAAAAGAATAGGCTGCCGGCATAGACCGCTCCTTCAAAAATCAATGATCACCTGCGGATCTCCCCATGTCCGAACACGACATATTTCAGGGAAGTCAGCCCTTCCAGACCAACAGGTCCCCTTGCATGCAGTTTGTCATTGGAAATACCGATTTCCGCACCCAACCCATATTCAAAGCCATCCGCAAAACGGGTGGAAGCATTCACCATGACGGAAGAAGAATCAACTTCTCTCAGGAATTTCAGAGCTTTGCTGTAATTCTCAGTGATGATGGACTCTGTATGTTTGGAGGAATAATGGTTGATATGGGCAATGGCTGATTCAACATCATCAACGACACGGACAGCAAGCACTGGTGCAAGGTATTCAGTTGACCAGTCTTCCTCGACTGCCTTGGCCAGATAAGGGTACTCTTTCAGGATGCCATAAGACCTGTCATCACAACGCAGTTCGACTTTTTCTGTCTCATAACGTTTGGCCAGTTCCGGTAGGATGATGTCAGCCACATCATCAGCCACCAGCAGGGTTTCCATCGTATTACAAGTACCATAACGCTGGCATTTTGCATTGAAACAGACCTCCAATGCTTTTTTGGGATCGGCTTCATCATCAATATAAATATGACAGATGCCGTCCAGATGCTTGATCATTGGAATACGGGATTCACGCATCAGGCGTTCAATCAGCCCTTTACCTCCCCGAGGAACAATGATATCGACATATTCCGTCATGGTGATGAGCGCTCCCACAGCAGCACGATCTGTCGTCTCAACAACCTGGACA
>CAVERB010000041.1:0-3336 GCA_963618105.1 Oxalobacter sp.
GCTTGAACGGGCTGTCAAGCGGCAGATAGAATCCCATGTAAGAATAAACCGCCTTGTACCTTTTTTTTCGCCTAGAAGAAAGAAAAGATACAAGGCTCAAAACTTGCAAGTGGTTGATTACAACGAGAAAAACGGCATTTTCTTGATTGCTGTTTCTCGCATATTATTACGTAGTAATAATATTATCTCTCTGGCAAAAGGAATGATTACAAAAAACGAAATGCAAGGCCGCCCGTCCCCCATTAGGGGGCAGGCCTTGTAATTTCGTTTCAAGATAAAAGGAAATGAAAAGATGAAGACCAAGATAACAACTCGTACAACTTCAAAGCCATCAGCAACAGCCTTAAATGCTGTCAGGCATGGCATCCTGTCTAACCAACTGTTGTTACCATCAGAACCAGCGGAAGAATACGCCAGACTGCTTTCAGACCTGACAGCAGAGCATGAACCAAAGACACCAACAGAAGAAATCCTTGTTCAGGACATAGCCAACACCATCTGGAGAAAGAGACGGCTTTTATCAGCAGAAAGGGCATCCGTATCAGCCGGACTGGATGATTCAATCAGCAGACCATTGAAACTTATCAACGAATCATCCCCAATAACATTGAATCTCCAAGATACGGCCCCTGTAAGGCATTTGTTGGCTATGAGTACCTCTGACCTGTCCAGCCACAAAAAAACGCTTGTAGAGGCTCTCAGAGCCATTGACGGGCATTCTGACACTGATACCATCCTTGACAGCATCCCCTACTCAATCCAAAAAAGACTTGATGAACTGTCGGAACTGGAACCATTAACCGACATCGACCTGATACCAACCACTGAAAACCTGATTCATTCAGAACTGAAAGCCATTGCATCCATTGAGGCAATCAGGAACCAGGCATACGGTTCTGCTTGCGCCAACATCAACTTTGATGTCATAGCCCGTTATGATTCCGGTCTGGACAGAAAGCTACTCAGGTTGCTGGATGCTTTGTTCACGTTGCAGAAGAAACGGAAAGCGGAAGAGAAAGCAGCGGTAACAGTCACGGCGGTCTAATCATGTTCTAAAAGTTATCCACAGGGGAGTTATCCACAGAAAGCATGTTTAATTAGGGTATACTTAAAATAGACAAAATTTTTCACACCAATAAAGGATAAAAACAGCCAATTTTCTGTTTGCATTTAGGATAAAACTAACTTATAATGTACACAAATGACATTTGATAAAAATTGACTACTCAAAATAGACAACAGAAAGGCATCCAAATGAACATCGGTTACATCAGAGTTTCGACCACAGACCAAAACACAGACAGGCAATTGGACGGAATCGAGCTAGACAAGAAATACACTGACAAGGTATCAGGCAAAGACACCAACAGACCAGAACTTCAAAAGATGCTGGATGAAGTACGCAAAGGCGATACCGTCCACATCCACAGCATGGACAGGCTTGCCCGTAACCTGAAAGACCTGCTTTGCCTGATAGAGGAACTGCTCAAAAAAGGTGTTTCTGTCTGGTTCGTTAAGGAGAAACAGCACTTTGGCGCATCAGAAGATAACCCTCATTCCATGCTGACACTTCAAATGATTGGCGCATTTTCGGAGTTTGAAAGAAAGATGATTAAGGCAAGACAAGCAGAGGGCATCAAGATTGCCAAAGACAAGGGAGCCTACAAAGGCAGGCAACGCATGATGACACCGGAACAGATAGCCCACATCAAGGCTGAATATGCACGGGGTGTATCAATGGCACGGCTGGCACGTGATAACAACGTAACAAGGGGAACCATTTACAACTACATCAATGACGTAAGGCAGGGAAAGAATCATCAGGAAAGGGAACAGGCATAAGACAGGCGAACACCTGTAAACTAAGACCACAGGAAAGCAACCTGTCTTAGAAATCCTGTAATAGGTTGACGGTGCAGGCGTTACATACTGCGGCGCATTTTTCAAAACCAACCCCTCAATTTTTCTGGATAGACCTATGACATCAAAATATGAACAGAGAAAGCGTAAACAAGAATATGAGCGGTTGCTGCGTGAATCAGACCGTTGGACAAAATCCAGAAATGAATATGAAGAAAAAATGAGGGCTTACCGCCAACGGGCGGAAAAACTCAATAGAGAAATCCAACTGATAAAAAAGGGACATTACCTCAAAAACGACACCAACACTGTCAACATCAAGCAGCCATCCCTGAAAGAAAGAATGAACCAAGAAACGGAATGGGAACTTTTGAAGATACTGGCAATGGAAGATTACTATACAGTCCGTCATTACAGAGGTAAGACATCTGGCATTGAATGCTACGCAGTTATGCTGGGCGGCACTGTTCTAAGCACTCACCTTGACAAACATGAAGCACTTGAAAACTGGAACGCATGGCTCAATGGAGAATGTGCCGCAAATTGTGATGATTTAGATTTTGATGACTTTTGAAAACCCCTGACCTGACATCAGGGGTTTGTTGTTTCTGGACAGCCGTCAGCCTTTCTTTGGACGGCAAGCAAAACTAGACATGATGGACATCATCTGCTGATTCTTTTCATCGAACCGATAGCCGCCATGATACAGACCTGACAACATTTTCCCTGAAAGTGCGTCAATGATGTAAACACGATGTGCAAAGCCGTAATCATAGATGTGTATCTCGGCTGACCCCAGGAACAAAATTTCATCAGGGTCATGCTTGTCAATCTCGGTGTATTCTTCAATGCTTTGCTCGATAAACCGTTTCTTACCGGAAAATTTCCACGGCTCAATCTGTATCATGGAACCATCACCGACATCAAACAGCCCATGATTGGGCAATGTGTTAGTATTTTGCATATCTGCTCCTTTCTTTGTTTCGCAAAAAAAAGAGAGAAACGGCGGCTGTTTTAAAGCGTTGTATACATATTTGTATACTTTTGAAAATACAAACTCAAAAAGTTATTTGTTTTCTTATTGTTACTAGCCAATGTGAATCCCTGAGCTGCTTTAGGTTCTACCCCATCATTGGGGGATGCCCACTCATCAGATCCGATTAATCACACCATGCCATCCGCATTGAATCTCAAGCGGACAATAATCTGCCAGTAAACAGCCCAACAATAACAATCTCCAGGCAAACCCCTCCCTGTCAGGAACCAAGGTTTCATGCCGATTTACCTGAAGAGATGCCACTACCCTATCGGTATCCCCGAATAATCCAGCCTGCCAATCAACTTCATCACCAACTGCGGGCAAGGGTTTAGGATAGCCTCCAGATTATGCGCATAGCGCAGTGTCGTCTCAATCAGCCGATTGTCTTCGCCGCCTGCAACAAGGGATGCCCTTCTTCCACAGCTGCAAGGGACTAT
>CAVERB010000042.1:0-10504 GCA_963618105.1 Oxalobacter sp.
TCCTTTAATTTTTATTAAAGGAATTAAAACATCTTTTACTCAGGGTTGCATCATTCATACAATCCTTGATAATAACGGCGTTTCTTTTCATTCCGACTGCCTTCGTCGCTCTCAGACCAACGTTTTTCACCACTTTCGAGGTATTAATGGAACATCAATGTTTGTACACTTTGGAAAAAACGCTTTTCCCCCGCTTCTTGGCGGAATCAGATTTCAAAGAAAAGACCCGACAAACATTCAAGGCAGGTCTAAAGAATTTTTCTGTTTGGTGTCATGCCAATGGCGTGCATGAACCAGACACGGCATCGCTTATTCTCTGGAAAAACCATCTGCTAGACTGCTATCAGACGACAACGGCACAGACTTACCTGGCAGCCGTGAAACTGTTTTTCAAATGGCTGGCTAACCATGGACTTGGCAAAAACATCAGCCTGACAGTGAAAGGAATCAGGGTAGAACAGGGGTTCAAGAAAGACAGTCTGTCTGAAAACGATATAAAAAAAGTACTGACATGTCTTGAAAACAGGATCAGAAAGAGAAATAAGAGCAGGAAATCCCAAGCGATAGAAATGCGCAATTACGCCATTGTCCTGTTGATTACAGTCTGTGGCCTGCGTGTATCAGAAGTTTCTTCATTGGATATGCACGATCTGGATGCATTCCTGAACCAACCTGTCTTATGGGTACATGGTAAAGGACGTGATGGTAAAACCGACTTTGTAGCAGTTCCTGAAGAACTAAAAGCATTGTTGGTTCAATATTTTGATAGTATATACAGGTCATCCAAGAGCATATCTGCATCTGAACCCATGTTTGTGTCTAACAGTCACAACAGTCGTGGAAAAAGACTCTCGTCACGTAGTATCAGCCGGATTGTAAAACAGGCATTGCTCAACGCTGGATTCAATTCATCAAGACTTACCGCCCATTCGTTAAGGCATACCGCCGTGACGTTGGCATTGAAAGGAGGCGCAACATTGCAACAGGTACAGCAATACGCCCGCCATCGACTAATCGAGACGACCATAATGTATGCTCATAATCTCGAATATATCAGGAACCCCTGTTCACAGCTGGTAATGAAGCTGATTGGCAGGCTGAATTATGTCAGGTTTCAGCTCAGGTGTTGAGGCAGTTCGGCAAACTGTCCTAAAGCGCCCGAATTTTGGCAAAAGCTTCCTCAATACGTTCAACGCCAATGATTTCCAGCCCTTTCACACCTTGACGAGTTATATTGGACTTCGGGATGAGTGCTGTTGTAAATCCCAGTTTCACAGCTTCCCTTAACCGTTCCTGACCTCTGGGAGCAGGTCTGATTTCGCCGGCAAGCCCTACTTCGCCGAAAACAATCAACCCTTTGGGGAGCGGTTTGTTGCGCAACGACGAGTAGATGGCAAGCAAAACAGCAAGGTCTGCAGCGGGTTCACTGATTTTTACACCGCCAACAGCATTGATGAAGACATCCTGATCATAAGCAGCAATATTGGCATGACGGTGCATGACTGCCAGCAGCATTGCCAATCTGTTCTGTTCCAGACCGACCGACAACCGGCGGGCATTAGGTGTTGGAGAAGCATCAACCAACGCCTGGATTTCAACCAATAAGGGCCGCATCCCTTCCAGTGTCGCCATCACGCAGGAACCGGCAATCTGCTGGTCGTGCCTTGTCAGGAACAATGCCGATGGGTTTAAAACCCCTTTCAGACCTTTGTCGGTCATCGCAAACACGCCTAGTTCGTTGACTGCGCCAAAACGGTTCTTGAAAGCCCGGATGAGCCGGAAACTGGAATGCGTATCACCTTCAAAATAGAGGACGGTATCAACAATATGCTCCAATACACGGGGCCCCGCCAGAGCCCCTTCCTTGGTGACATGACCGACCATAATGATTGTTGTGCCAGAAACCTTGGCATACCTTGTCAGCTGTGCAGCACATTCCCTGACCTGTGCCACAGAACCAGGTGCGGATGTCAATGCATCAGAATAGATGGTCTGGATGGAATCAATGACAGCAATCTGCGGTTTCAGGGTATCAAGGGTATCCAGGATTTTTTCCAGCTGGATTTCAGCCTGCATCTGAAGATTCTGTGCCTGAAGACCGAGCCGTTTGGCACGCAATGCAACCTGGGGACCAGATTCCTCTCCGCTGACATACAATACTGGATGGGTATTCGACAGATTAGTAAGCGCTTGAAGCAGCAATGTCGATTTGCCGATGCCAGGATCACCGCCAATCAAAACCACTCCGCCGGGCACCAGTCCGCCACCCAATACCCTATCAAACTCACTGATGCCGGAAATAACCCTGGGAACATCCACGGCATCAATATCTGCCAGAGAAAGCACCGGGGAAGTCTGGGTGATACCAGGACGTTTCGCTGAAAAACGATTGCCAGAAGCAACGACAGGTTCTGTTTCAACCAGGGTATTCCATTCTCCGCAGGATAGACATTTGCCAGACCATTTGGCACTGATGCTGCCACAAGCACTGCAGGTATATTGCGTCTTTGCTTTTGCCATGATGGATTGCCTGTCCTATTGATACAAGGGCCTGGAAAATCAGCCTTTCTCAATAACTTGAGGTCTGCTGGACAATGCGCACATCAACTCATAACCGACAGTGCCGGCTGCCGCTGCTACCTCCTCAATAGGCAATTCCTTGCCCCACAGATTAACCTGACTGCCAACATGGGCATTCCTGACAGGTGTCAGATCAACCGTCAGCATATCCATCGAAACACGTCCGACCAGCCTTGTCCTGACACCATCAACAATAACAGGCGTGCCTTCAGGGGCGATCCGTGGATAACCATCTGCATAACCACAAGCAACCACACCAATAGTCATATCGGTATCTGCGGTAAAAAGACTGCCATAACCGACTGAATCTCCTTTCTTGATATGCTGTATCTGGATGATTTCACTATCCAGCGACATGGCAGGAATCAACCCATATGCTTCTGCGGTTTTTCCTCCTGGCGTACCGCCATACAGCATGATGCCAGGACGAACCCAATCTGTCCGAATATCGGGATGCAAGATGATCGCTGCGGAATTGGACAAATTCCTCTCGCCTGGCAGTCCCGCTGTAGCGCCATCAAAACGGCGCAGCTGTTCGGCAACCGGTACCTTCTGATGGTCAGGAACTTCTGAATTGGCGAAATGCGTCATGAAAGTAATCGACCTGACAAAAGGCATCTGTCTAAGACGCTCATAAGCTGTCCGGTATTCTGAAGGCAGGTACCCCAGCCTGTTCATACCGGTATTCATCTTGAGATGCACATCAACGGGCTTTGACAATCTGGCTTTTTCCAGCATCGCCATCTGTTCATTGCAGGCAACGGCAAAAGAAATATTGTTTTCAGCAAGCACAGGCAATTCATCAGCCTTGAAAAAACCTTCAAGCAGCAAAATGGGCTTATCCCAGCCATTTTTCCGCAAATTGACAGCGCGGTCAGTTTCAATAAGCGCAAGACCATCTGCATCGGCGAATGCCCTGACAGCCCTGTCAAGACCATGACCGTATGCATCAGCTTTTACGACAGTCCACACTTTTGCATTAGGAACAGATGAACGGACAACTGAAAAATTATGCCGCATCGCATTAATGTCGATAGTGGCAGTCAAAGGTCTTGTCATGGGAATGCTCAGTCTAATAAAAAACAGGTTAAAGACGGATGCCTTGATTGGCATCACAACAGTCAGGCATCTTACCGCCAACCTATCTGATAGGCAATACAACTGCCCGGATTCAGGATACCCTGAATCCAATAAATACTATATTAGAATATCAAAAAATGCACCTGCAACCGATTCTAAGGTACAATCACAAGTTGCATATCATGGAGATGTAAATACATGAATAAAGGTTTCTATTCAGTCATGGCTGCCGAATTTTTTTCTTCTTTGGCAGACAACGCCCTGTTAATTGTTGCGATTGCTATCCTTTCGCAGATCAAGGCACCAGACTGGATGACACCTTTGCTGAGACTTTTCTTTGTGATGGCGTATGTCGGCCTGGCGGCTTTTGTCGGCGCTTTCGCAGACACCTTGCCGAAAGGCAAGGTGATGTTCATAACCAATACCGTCAAGTTTGTCGGCTGTACCCTGATTTTCACCGGTGTCCATCCGCTGGCTGCCTATGCGATTGTCGGTATCGGTGCAGCTGCTTATTCCCCTGCCAAATATGGCATCCTGACAGAACTGCTGCCCGCAGAGAAGTTGGTGATTGCCAACGGCTGGATTGAAGGACTGACGGTGACTTCCATCATCATGGGAACTGTGCTGGGCGGAACCCTAATCAACAAGCATGTTTCCGCTTTCCTCCAGGCACATATCCCTTTCGCCTATACCTCAGCCGCTTCGGCATTGATTGTCATCCTGGGCATCTATATCCTGGCGGCCCTTTTCAATCTGAGGATTCCCGATACCGGTGCTCGTTATGAGAAGCAGCCAATCAATCCTGTCCAGCTGGTCAAAAACTTTTCCGTCAGTTTCACAACACTCTGGAAAGACAAACTGGGGCAGATTTCCCTTGCTGTCACCACCCTCTTCTGGGGAGCTGGCGCAACACTCCAGTTCATTGTGCTCAAATGGGCGCAGACTGCGTTGAAAATGACATTGGATAAAGCCGCTTTCCTGCAAGGGATTGTTGCAGTGGGTGTTGCCGTCGGTGCCGTTTCAGCAGCGAAATTCATCAAACTGAAAAACTCGCTGAAAGTGATGCCATTAGGTGTTGCGATGGGGCTTGTCGTTATGAGCATGACGCTGGTTCATTCTGTCTGGGTAGCTTACCCCTTGCTGATTGTCATCGGCGCATTAGGCGGCTTTTTTGTGGTACCGATGAATGCGCTTTTGCAGCACCGCGGACACGTTCTGCTTTCAGCTGGGCACTCGATTGCGGTTCAGAACTTCAATGAAAACCTCTCCATCCTGACAATGCTGGGAGTTTATTCTGCCCTGGTTTCTTTAGACCTGTCGGTCAATACGGTCACTATCATTTTCGGGACATTGGTTGCATCGGTCATGTTACTGGTTATCCTGTGGCACCAGCGTAATCAGAGAATCAAAGACTCCCTACACCTGATCGGTGAAGAAAAACGCCATTGATATGAGCTGATATCAAGTTCAGGCTTTATCAAGATCTTCAAAGACTTCCATCGCCTTACAAAGATCCTCCCATGCCTGCTGTTTGCCTTGCGGTGTCCGTAACAGATAAGACGGATGATAAGTGATAAGCAGAGGAATCTGCCGGTCTCCGTTCTGGTAGTAATGGATTTTCCGTCGCATGGATGACAATGAATTGTCTCTGCTCGTGTTCAGAAGCGCGGTCGCTGCGGTTTTCCCCAATGCCACAATGATTTTGGGCTGGATCAACGCAATCTGCCGTTCCAGGAAAGGCATGCAGACTGCACTTTCCTCTTCTGTTGGCTGGCGGTCTTTGCCGTTCTCGCTTGCCCGGCATTTGACAATATTGGCAATATAAACGTTCCGCCCACGTTTGAGGAACATCCCTGCCAGCATATTGTCCAGCAATTTGCCTGAACGTCCGACAAACGGCTCGCCCTGCTGGTCTTCAAAATAACCAGGGCCTTCGCCAACGAACAGCCAATCAGCCGTCTTGTCCCCTACCCCAGGGACAATCCTGTTCCGCGTCTGACAAAGATGGCAGTTCTGGCAATGGTTGATTTCATCCAGCAGCTGTTCCCATGCTGCCTCGTCTGGACGGTCAGAAAGTCCGCTGTCTGCTGTTGGATAAAAAGAAACCGGCTGAGCAGTTTCTGCTACCTGTTTTTCCTGTTCAGAATCTGATAATGCTGCAACATCAGCCGGATGCCATGAACCAGCCCTCTGTTGCCAAAAAGTAATGCCCAGTTCTTTCAGATAAGCCGACCGGGTAGCATTGTCCAGCGTCTTCATAATTTCAGCTTCATCAAAAATGCATCTTCCTTGGGTTGAACATAATAACCTGGACGGATGCCGACAGTCTTAAAACCCATTTTCCGATAAAGACCGATGGCTGGCGTATTCGATTCCCTGACTTCCAGGAAAACCGATTCCATTTCCAACAGACGGGCAAGCTCAACAACTTTATCCATCAATATGCGCCCATAGCCCTTGCCTTGGAAAGGTTTGCCGACAGCAATTTTCAAGAGCTCCATCTCATCAACAATATCCAAGGCAATAAAATAGCCAATCAATGTGCCATAGCCATCCCGTAAGACAATGCCCCTATTCTCGGTCGCAATTGAACTTTCCAGGTTACGGTATGTCCAATGATAGGGAAACACATCCTGCTCAATGGCATAGACATCATACAAATCCTTCAACAGCATTGGTGCAAAGACAAGGTTTTCCGAAACATCAGACATGTCCATGTTCCTTCAATGCCAGACGTTCTGCGGTCTTCAAGGCGACTTTATTGCGCAGGTATAAAGGCTGGACCTTTTCAACAGGAACCGTTCTTCCTTGCTTGAAAAGCGCTGCCGCCAAAACAGCGATGGATTCTGCATCAGGAAAAATATCAGGAACCTGTCTGGCATTGGCAATCAGGCTGCCCAAGTCATCAGGATAGGCTGTCAGACCATTGCCGCAGTATGTGACGGTGGGATTTTTTGGAGTGATTGCCGATACAGGCGACAGCTGCGGTTCAGTGACTGTCTGCCAGTTGTCGTCTTGATAAGCGTATTCTGCCCAGTAAACCTCATGCATCCTAGCATCCAGGAGCGGCAGGACGTGCGCTGAACCAGTTTTCCGGCGGCAAGATTCCGCCATGGCTTCCAATGTCGTAATCGGAATGACAGGCATATCCAAACCGAAAGCCATGCCTTGAACAACACCGCAAGCCGTTCTTAACCCTGTGAAAGATCCTGGTCCGCAGCCAAAAGCAATCGCATCACAATCTGCCAAAACCAGTTTTTCAGCTTCCAGTAACGATTGCAGCATCGGAAGGACCGTCATGGAATGCGTTGAAAATCCCTCATGGGACACAGTATGGATGCGCCCTTGATGAAGCAACGCAACAGAAGCAATATCCGAAGAAGTATCAAGTGAAATGATCGTAGGCATGGCGATATTGTAGGGGGCAGTCCCTGGATAATCAATGCAGGACTTTCCTGGCTGAAACAGAAGCCACAAGGACAAGAAGCGCTATGATGCCGAAAATGGCATGAAGACCGTAGTGATGAGCAATATATCCCATGGCAGGCGGTCCTGCCATCAATCCCAGATACCCTATCGTGGTAACGGTGGAAATTGCCTGGCTGACAGGCAAGATTCTTTGCTGTGAAATGTAAGAAAACAGCATCGGAATCAGGTTTGAGACACCCAAACCGATTACGCAGAATCCTGCCATTGCAAACAGTATATTGGCAGTTCCCAAAATGATGGCGAATCCCAGGGTAGCAACAATACCGCTGGCGATAATGATTTTTCCAATGCCAAACCGATCAATCAGCTTATCCCCGACCAAACGCCCTATCGAAATAGCAATAGAAAACACGGAAAAAGCCATGCCTGACATTTCTGTCGGGCTGCCTTTTGCCATCATGAGTAATGCCCCCCAATCCAGAACAACACCATCACACATATAAAAAATACCGCAGAGAATGCCAAGAAACAGGATAATCCCCCTGAATTTGAAACGATGAGAAGGACGGTTTTCTTTCAAGCCAAAAGGGTCAAGATGGCGTTGAAAAACCATGACAAGTCCCAGGAACATCAAAATCGAAAGTATTGACATGGCTGATGTGATGGAAAGTCCAGCTTTCAGCATCAGGGAGACAATAAGAGCGCCCAGAAAACCACCGACACTGTACCATCCCGTGAAAACCAGACATCATCCGCTTGCCAGTATGCTGCTCAACCAGCGAAGCCTGAATATTCATCGCAATATCAATAATGCCGGAAGAGACGCCGATAACCAGCAGCATCCCGGCAAACAGAAAAATATCGGAAGTATAGGCCAGTATGATAAGGGAGCCGAGAAAGATGGCTGTCGAAAAACACAAGGTCTTCCGGCAACCGAACTGGTTGGTTAGCCATCCTGCCCATAACATGGAAAACAACGCCCCTGTTCCTACCAGCAAGAGAAGTCCGCCAAGTTCCGCCGCATTGACCTGAAGCCTTGCCTTTGCATAAGGCACCAAGACAGCCCAGGCAGAAATGGCAATGCCTAAAACAAGAAAAATATACCGGGTTGCATACCCCTTCCAGCGGACAGGCGCCTGATTCTGCCCTGCCGCTGTCGTGGAGATTGTCATGATCTGAAAGACAGCTTATTTGCCCAAAAGTTCTTCATGCATCTCAAACATGCAATGATTTTCGACAACCTTCAGACCAGCCTGATCCGCAATTCGGGCGGCTTCTTCGCTGGTGATGCCCTTCTGCATCCATAACACCTTCGCACCGATTTCGACAGCTTCCCGGGCAATATCCGGCATGACATCCGGATTTCGGAAACAATCAACGACATCCACTTTAAAGGGAATATCTTTCAACGACGCATAAGCCTTTTCACCAAGCCCTTCCGTAATAGTCGGATTAACAGGAACAATCTGATAACCATGAGCTTTGAGGAATTTGGGTACATAGTTTGCTCCTTTTTCCTCGTTAGTGGAAAAACCAACCACAGCAACGACTTTGCTTTCCTGAAGGATAGTCTTCATCCCTTCTTTATCTTGAACCAGCATGGCAATTCTCCCGATTGTCCAAAAATGAATGACTTGACACTATTGGGGCTAAGGGAAACCCTCAGTCCCGGCTTTCAGAGATAACGTAAAAAACATCTCTCCGTTAAACCGAATATCGATTATACCATATTCTCTTGTTCAACAGAAAAACCATTTATAACAACTTACTTTACATATGGCTTTCAATTTTTTGTTTTTTAGGAATTTTCTCAATATCCCATACTGAAGCAGCCCATGTCCAAAAATCTTTCAGGGAATCAATCTCTGCCGTTATCGGCATCCCCAGAAACGAGAGAACCGCCATAAGCAGAGGAACGGGATCACGGTTTGCAACAGATTCCGCAAATGTCTGTTTTGAAAGTTTTTCCTGATTGCCATTCACCGCAAGCGGCAGATGAGCATAGCTGGGCGGTTTCTGATTCAAACACTGATAAAGCCAGATCTGCCGCGGTGTTGAATCCAACAGGTCAGCACCTCGGATAACCGCCGTGATTCCCTGTTCAATATCATCCACCACAACCGCAAATTGATACGCAAAAAGACCATCCGCCCGCAGAACGACAAAATCACCAACATCATGCAGCAGCTGCTGAGACTGACAGTCCTGTATCCTGTCTTCAAAGGCAATGTCAGCATCTGGCACACGGACCCGCCATGCTCTCACAGCTTTCCCGTCAGCAATACCCTGACGGCATCTTCCCAGATACAAAGGCGCACCATCAATGCCCTTAGGATTTCCAGCGAGTTCCTTACGGCTGCATGCGCATCCATAAACAATTCCGCTCTCTTTCAGATGATTGAAATAATCCTGATAGAGAGCAGTTCGTTGAGACTGATAAACGACCGGTCCATCCCATTCGAAACCGAACTTTTCCAACGTTTTCAGGATGGAAACCGCGGATGCTGAAGTACAACGGGTCACATCAACGTCTTCAATCCGGACAATCCATTCCCCTTTGTTTGCCTTGGCATCAAGATAACTGCCAACGGCAGCCACCATCGAACCAAAATGCAAGTCTCCTGTTGGGGACGGTGCAAAACGGCCGCGGTAACAATACTTTAACGCTGGATTGCTATCGCTCATATCATGATGGTCTGTCATATCAAATCAGTGCAGCCAGATTGTCTGGAACCAGGATTGACTGGATACTCTGTTAAGGATACATACGTTAAAATAACAGCCAATCCATTTGACTGACTGAACTGCCTGCCATTATGCCATTGACCCGATTACAGAAACAGGATTATCCACTTCTGGCAGCCTCCATGACAGACTCATCATGGACAGTTGCCTGTTTCTGCGCACAATGGTGCGGCGCATGCCGAAACTGGTTTGAACCCTTCAAGACACTTTCAGAAAAATACCCAGATCTTAACTTTATCTGGATTGATATCGAAGACCATGCCGATCTGCTGGATACATTGGAAATTGATAATTTCCCCTGCCTGTTAATCCAATACGGCGATATCGTCAATTTTTTTGGTGCCATTCATCCTGACATTAAAGTGGCAGAAAGACTGCTGCTCAACCACCAGTCATCCAGACTTGAAGAAATGAAAGGTTGGGTCCTTGCCTCCAAAGACCGTATCCAATGGCAGGAAGAAGCCAATCTCAGAAAACTGTTCCGTCAAGCCGTCCAATCAGCTTAAGATAAGATCGGATACACCGTTTACGATTGCACCTATTTTTTCCTTTATTTTCACCTGTAAATGCAGTGATACTGCAGTTAGAGATGAAAATATGATAACCAGTACTGCTCTCGCCAACGGTCGTGTACAGGCTTTCCGGAGAATAACCAACACATCCAGTCATG
>CAVERB010000043.1:0-2543 GCA_963618105.1 Oxalobacter sp.
CCACGTTTTAAACGTGCGAGTCTGCTCATCAACGGTTTCTGTTGTCTTTTCTGTGGGATTTTCCTGCCTTTTCAGCTCGTCGCCTGTACCCATGTTCCTGCTCCCCTACTCGGTCTGCACAGCTACCAGGACTGCCAGATAAGGCTTTGAAACCCGATTGGCAATCGCGCATACTGTACTTGTTGATATATTAGCTTATTTTTATTTAAAAAGGCTATCCGCTAGCGGAATTTGAAAGGAATTTCAGGATTTTTCAGCGGTTCTTCCTTTTCCCTTGGCTTGTTTCGAAGGTTAAGGCAAAAAGGGTCTGCCAGAATCTTGTCAATTAGGTACAATATCGCACGATGTTCTTAGGTTCCTCCCTGGCATGATGGTCTGTAATGTATGGGGAAAATAATGACGGATTCTGACAAAACTGATGAAAAGTCTGTCTCGATGGATTTCATGGAAAAACTGGGATTTGAATTGCCTGATGAGGTATGCAGCTTTTATCTGGATGGTCAGGATATCGTGTTCAATCTTCAGGTGTTCCAGGAAGTCAGTGACTGCAATTTCAAGGTTTCTTATGAAGAAGAACGGTTTACGCTATCTGAAGAACAGTTGGCGATGCTGAAAGAAGCGGGTTACACCAATCCGGCTGGCTATCTGATTGAACTTTAAGGATTTTGATGATGAAGACAGTCTCTGCTACTGTCTGGGTAATATGTTGATAGGGATTCACAAATGAGTACTATTGATACCGATGCCGCATTCAAGGCTTTTGAAAACAAATACAACCTGCCCCCCATTTTTCAGATGTCGGATGGCAAGATATTGAGTGCTTTCATCATTACCAAGAAGGGGGAGTCTTTTCTCGTCAGTTTTGATTCCAGCGATGCTGAAATCACAGAAGCGGCGAAGTTTGTCAGTGAAGACCGTGCAACCGAAGCAGAGCAGGATATTCGGAGACTCAAAGCTTTCTGCTCTGCACCCGCATTGAGGACACCCGCTCCGGTAACTCTCCAATAATCTTTTTTTGGTCTGGTCCTGTGGCTGCACTGTCAGTTGCCACAGGGCTTTCTTTCTCTCTTTCTTTCCGTATCAGTCTTTTCTCATGGGGTTTCAGGGCTAGGTCTTGACCATCCCCTTGTATTGGCATTGAATCCAATCTTTGGATAGTAGGTCTTGGCTTTGGGTGCAGCAAAAAGGACGATATGGCAGGTTGGTTCCAACAGTTTTTGGGTTTCTTCAATGAGCTGTTTACCAATGCCTTTGCGTTTCCATTGTTTGTCAACGGCCAGATCAGCCAGATAAGCGACATGGGCAAAATCCGTAAGCGTCCTGGCAATGCCAACCAGATGCTCCTCTGCCCAGGCAGTCACCGTGACATCAGCATTGTCTTTCATTTTTGAAAAGATATCAGGTCGGTGTACAGGACGTCTTTCTCCCAGCGTTGAACGATGGTAAAGGTCAATCATTTGCTCCACCGTAAACCCGGCATCATTTCTGTATTGGATTTGCATGACTTCTCCACTTGTTGACAGGGATATATCAGTATAATGGACAAGATTGTCACTGTTGATTGTTATTTTGCTGTATGTCTACTGCATCAATGCCATTGGCGCCTTTAAATGGTTTTCCGCCCGTTATCTCAGAGGATATTCACACGTTGATCCTTGGCAGTTTTCCTGGCAAGGAATCATTGGCAAAGCGTCAGTATTATGCCCATCCCCGAAACCAGTTCTGGCATCTGCTTTCCAAAGTCTTGAAGGAAGATTTAGTCACGCTTGACTATGAAAAGCGTTTGCAGCGAATGCTGGCACACCGCATCGGCTTATGGGATGTGATCACAATGTGTGAACGTAAAGGCAGTCTGGATGCCAGAATCCGCAAGGCAGTCCCCAGTGATTTTGCCAGGTTGAAGCAGGATTGTCCTTTATTGCTTAAAATCTGTTTCAATGGCAAGGTTGCGGGTGCATATGCTGCTCGTCTCGAAGGG
Source organism: Oxalobacter sp. (assembly GCA_963618105.1). Taxonomy (GTDB): domain Bacteria; phylum Pseudomonadota; class Gammaproteobacteria; order Burkholderiales; family Burkholderiaceae_D; genus Oxalobacter. Next base: position 1,979 of record CAVERB010000043.1, read on the forward strand.
GCTGGTTATCAGACATTGCAGCTGCCTTCTTCCTCTCCGGCTTATGCCAGCCGTACTTTTGAAGAAAAACTAACCGTCTGGCAAAAGATCATCCTTTGACAAAAGTTGACCGCTAATCAATGGTAAAGCAATTAAATGATTTAAATTCATACAAATAACTGGATATATTAAAGTATTATTTCAAATAAAAAAATCGTCCATTTTCTTGAAAACAAAGAAAACACAATGCTGAATGAAATCAATTGGCCATCAGATTATTTGCCTGGGACGACGGATAATTTTGCGTCAAATGAAATTTTTGTCAGAGGCATTACCGCAGAGGATGTCTGGAACAGCCTGATCAATACGTTTGTCTGGGAATCGTATTACCGGAATATGTCTGATATTTTCTTTTATGAAAATGATGGTCCCTTGCTGAAAGACGGAACCCGTTTTCGTTTTAAGACTTTTGGTCTTCCGGTTGAAGCTGAGGTTGTTGAATTTGAAGCCTCTTCGGAAGGAAAGCCGGGGCGTCAGGTCAGGTCAGGTCAGGTCAGGTCAGGTCAGGTCAGGTCAGGTCAGGTCA
>CAVERB010000044.1:0-13998 GCA_963618105.1 Oxalobacter sp.
AAAAGGTGATTGGTGTCGGGACCGGTTCTACTGCCAATTTTTTTATTGATGAACTGGCAATGATAAAAAACCGGATTACGGGTGCGGTGGCATCTTCAAAGGCAACTGCAGAACGTCTTGCATCGCACAACATCAAGGTATTTGACCTGAATGATATTGATGGTCTTTTGCCTGTTTATATTGACGGCGCTGATGAAATCACGCATTCCGGTGCGATGATTAAAGGCGGTGGAGGGGCATTGACCCGTGAAAAGATTATTGCTTCTGCATCAGAAACATTCATCTGTATCGCTGATGGTTCAAAACTGGTGGAACGCCTTGGCAGGTTTCCGCTGCCTGTTGAGGTGATTCCTATGGCTTGGAAACCTCTCAGCCGCAAGCTCGCCATGATGTCTGGCGGCATGCCTTCGCTGCGTTTACGTGAAGGTCAGCCTTTTGTAACGGATAACGGCAACTATATTTTGGATATTGCGGGATTGGTCATTGAGGATCCTCGCGCAATGGAAGCTGAAATCAACCAACTGGCAGGTGTTGTCACCGTCGGCTTGTTCGCATCTCAAGGTGCCAGCATTTGTCTGCTGGGCACTGAACAAGGTGTACAGACGCTGCGTTTTCCAAGCCAGTCAGTTCAGATCAGGCAATAAAGGATTTTTACAGGAATACGGATGTGTTCCTGATGTGGCATTGTTTCGTCTGGACAATGCCGGACAAGGTTTTCAATGATGGCTTTTTTTCGAAAACTGTTGACAATGACCTGCGCAGGCTGTCTGGCCGCCCTGGCACCATCGCTGCAGGCTCGTGACATTTCGCTGCCAAAATACAGTTGGCATACGGATTTTGGCACTTACCACGCAAACGCTTATTCAGAATCTGGACCGCCTTTCATCCAGAATGACCCGCTGACTGAAATCTTGTCCGTCAATGCCATTGATGTCTGGGGACGCATTCGTTCGGGGTTTGGTATTCCGCCTCTTGACAACCAGCTGGTGACAAGCCATGAGAAGTATTACGCCAAACGGGGAGAATATTTCCAACGGACAACCAAACGGGCTGAACGGTATCTTTTCCATATTGTCCAGGAATGCGAAAGACGGAATATGCCGACAGAACTGGCACTGCTGCCTTTCATTGAATCTTCTTTCAACCCGCATGCCCATTCTCCGGCAAAGGCGGAAGGGCTCTGGCAGTTCATTCCTAGTACCGGCAGGCAGTACAGTCTTTCCCAGAACACCTTTCAGGATAAACGCAGGGACATCATTGCCTCAACCGATGCCGCATTGACATATCTGCAGCGTCTTTATGATATGTTCGGCGACTGGCATCTGGCTTTGGCCTCTTACAACTGGGGAGAAGGCAATGTCATGAGAGCCATCCGGAAAGCTGAGGCAGCGGGTCGTGACATTTCTTTCAATGGTATCTTCCCGTATATGCCGGCAGAAACACGGAATTACGTTCCGAAACTGCTGGCAGTCAAGAACCTGGTTGCCCATCCTCATTTTTTCGGTATTCATCTGCCCAATATTGAAAACCAGCCTTATTTTGTGAAAATCGGAAAGACCAAGGATATTGATGTGGTGGTCGCAGCCAAATTGTCGGAAATGCCATTGGATGAATTCAAGGCATTGAACCCTCAATACCGTTATGTTATTCCGGGCGGCAATTCTGTGCATATTCTGTTGCCAAAGGACAAGGCAAAACGATTCCAGCGCAATCTGTTGAGCTGGTCCCGTCCATTGTCTTCCTGGACATCGTATCAGGTCACAGGTGCCAGTGAACGGATTGAGGATATTGCCCAGAAACTCAATGTATCACCGGAAGCTATCCGCCAGGCAAACAATATCCCTTACCGGAAAGCCTTGAAGTTCGGGTCAACTATCCTGGTTCCAAGAACAGCAAGTTTCGACCGGGACATTGCACCGGGTGTTCTGGACAGTGCCTATATCGCCTACGCATCTGATTACAGGCCGCCGGTCAAACAGGAAACGGTAGAGGATGCTGTTGATATGTCTCCGCCTTCACGCTTACAGCCATCTGAGGCGTTGAAAGAACAATCAAAATATGGCTTGACACCGAAACAAAATACCTGGGCAGCTTCTGCACCAGCTTCCACCCGGGACAGTCTGTCATTTACCTCAACAAAAAAATCGGATGTCTTTATCACCAAGGCCAGGAACAGCGGCAGAAAATCTGATAGCCGGAACCGTTCCGCCAAAGATGCCTTAAAGGACAAGAGAACCGCTGACAGCCGTCATGATTCAAAATCCGCCCGCATAAAGACAACTCTGCAAGGCAAAGAGCAGAAAAATCTCCAGCAGGCAAAAAACGGAAACCAGAAAACCGCTGCCAGACAGGAAAAGGGGAGTAAAACAACGGCCAACAGACATACCGCAACGGTAAAACCCCACGGTAAGAAATCGGCTGTCAAAACCATCACGTATGCAAAGGAAAACAAAAAAGGGGGCGCTGCTCTTGCTAAACCAGTCAAATCCTCAAAGGATTCCGGCAAAAAGAATGTGGCAAAAAACCGAAAAAGGTGACAAAACGTTCATTTACTGACGTATTTTCAGGTATTTGGGTGTAGAATTTTCCGAATTTGGTTTGGCTTTCCCACAGGATAGCTGAACATATCGCCGTTGGACTGGCACAACCTGTCTTTCTGATGGTTTAGATAATATAAGAACAACCGTTTTTTATTTGGAGTCATGCATGGCTTTTCTTGAAGGTAAAAAGATTCTGATCACAGGACTTCTGTCCAACCGTTCCATTGCCCTTGGTATTGCTGAAGCATGCCATCGCGAAGGGGCAGAACTGGCTTTTACTTATGTCGGTGAACGCTTCAAAGACCGTATTACGGCTTTCGCCAAGGAGCTGGGCAGCAGCATGGTCTATGAATGTGATGTCAGCAAGGATGAGCATATCGAGTATGTCTTCTCAGAAATCACCAAAACATGGGGACGCCTGGATGGATTGGTTCATTCCATCGGTTTTGCCCCACGCGAAGCGATTGCCGGTGACTTCTTCGACGGTCTGTCCCGGGAAAATTTCAGGATTGCCCATGATATCTCGGCATACAGCTATCCAGCCCTGGTAAAAGCAGCGCGTCCTCTGTTGGGACCTGGCGCTTCCTGCCTTGCATTGACTTACCTGGGCTCCAGCCGCGCAATCCCCTACTACAATACGATGGGGCTTGCCAAAGCGTCCCTGGAAGCGACAGTCCGTTATATGGCCGAATCCCTGGGCAAGAATGGTGTCCGCGTCAATGCGATTTCCGCAGGTCCTGTCAAGACGGTTGCGGCAAGCGGTATCAAAGACTTCAATATCCTGCTGAATTTTGTCGCAAAGAATGCACCTTTGCGCCGTAATGTCACTATTGAGGAAATCGGCAATGCCGCAGCTTTCCTGCTGTCTGATCTGGCATCCGGCATCACTGGTGAGATTACTTATGTGGACGGTGGTTTCTCTCACGTTATGGGATTGAACACGGACGGGGTTATCGCGCAGAAAAGCGATTGATTTCTCCTGACACCCTCCTCGGAACCAACAATGGCATTACCGATTGTCGGTAATGCCATTGTCTTTTGAAGGAACCTTACTTTTTGGCTTCCTTGATTTCTTCCTTCCACTCGCGTTCATGTACGTCAATCAATGAATGTTCGTAGAAGGTGATGTCTTTTTCACGGCGCGCAAGATTCAGCTGTTCCAATGCCATTTCGTTGGCCTGCATCAGATGGTAATATTCCGCCATTGCAAGATGCATCATGCCTTTCTTGCCTATGGCAGCATAAACTTCCGCCATCTTTTTCCGCAATAACGCATCGTCAGGATAACGCTGTATCATCTTGCGCAGGAAACGGATGCATTCATCATACTGGCGTCCTTTGCTCAGCGCCTCAATATGCAGGTTTGACATCGCACGAGATGACGGGAAATGCTCAATGGCATTACGCGTGATCTTGACGGCATCAGCAGGTTTTCCCATGTCCATGGCAATCTGCACCACTAGGACATTAAGCGCAATACTCTGCCGATTAACCGTATCGCTGAATATCTTTTTTGCCTCATTCAGTCTCAGCTGTGCAAGCGCCGGATCTTTCCGCTGCAAGGCAATCAATGCCAGCCCATAGTAGCCTGCTGCAGCCTGGTAACGGGTACCCTTTTTGACTTGTTCTGCAAAAAACCTCTCCGCCTCATAGAGACCGCCTCCCATATCTCCTTGTATCACCCGTGCCTTGGCACGGATAAGCTGGTAGTCTGCGCTGTCCGCATGTTGTCTGTAGGGTTCATAACGCGCGCGCGCCTCAGCATCTGCGATACGGTCTGAGGTCAGCGGGTGAGTCCGCAAATACTGGGATGGCGCATCGTTGTACAGACGGGTAGCATGCTGCATCTTCAGGAAGAAAGCGGCCATATCATTGACATCGAATCCTGCACGCTTGAGGATCTGGAAACCGACCCTATCCGCTTCTTTTTCGGCATCACGGGTGAAATTGATCTGCTTCTGGATAGCAACACCCTGCCCTGCCAGCAATGTGCCCAGCGCCGCATCCGTGCCTGCTCCCGCTGCTGCGGCAATCACCCCCAGTGCTGCAGAGGCAATAGGAATCAGGATATCCTTTTCAGAGGAGGCAATCATCCGGGCAATATGTCTCTGGGAAACATGCCCGATTTCGTGAGAAAGGACAGAAGCCAGTTCAGATTCGGTTTCTGTTGCCAGTATCAGTCCTGTATGGACGCCGATAAAGCCTCCCGGCAATGCAAAGGCATTGAGTGTTCTGTCCTTGACACCAAAAAACGTGAAATCGTTGACGAGTTCCCCGCGGATGGTCGGATCAGCAGCAATCAGTTTGTTGCCCAATACAAATAGGTATTCATTCAGGACATCATCCTTGACGTAAGCAGGGTCCTGCATAATCTGGATCATGATATACCTGCCCAGCTTGTATTCCTGAATCGGTGTCAAAGCTGTACGGGCATCATCCCCGATACTGGGCACACTGTTTGCCTGGGCATAGGCCTGCGTGGGCAGATGCAGGCAGAATACCATAAGCAATGGCACAACCAACTGCCTGAAAGCGGCAAGCAGTCTGGATGATGTCTTTTTCCAGGATGGCATGATGTTTTTTCTCATAGTGTTATGATACCGCTTTATCACCTTTTTCCATGCCTTATTTATGTCTGATTACCATTCCGCTGCCAACAAGATTCCCGTACTGCCGCATTTTGATGGATCCGGTCAGGCGCATATGGTGGATGTTGCAGGGAAACAGGATTCCCACCGCACGGCAACCGCCTCAGGGACCATCCATATGCAGCCAGAAACGCTGGCTGTTGTTGTGAACCGTGACGCAGACAAAGGGGATGTTCTGGGAATCGCAAGGATAGCTGCCATCATGGGCGCCAAAAAAACCGCCAGTCTTATCCCGTTGTGCCATCCGCTTCCACTGACGCATATCGCAGTGGATTTCAGCATTGGCGACAACTGTATTGAATGCCGGGCACAGACAGAAACTGTTGGGAAAACTGGTGTGGAAATGGAAGCCTTGACAGCGGTACAGATCGGTCTGCTGACTATCTATGACATGCTGAAAGCCATTGACCGAGGCATGGTCATTTCCAATGTCCGGCTGCTTGAAAAACAGGGCGGTAAATCAGGTATCTGGCAGGCAGGATGACATCCATCCAACGGCATTTTCAATGCAGCTGGATATCTTTCCGGACATCTTCCGGCATTTCAGCATGCACCAGTTCTCCCCTGGTATCGGCAAAAAGCGGGGCACCGCAATCATCGCAGTATTCCATGATGAAGCGTTCAACCGGTGTCTTCTCAAACTGGACCCCAAGCTCGCGGAGCAGTTGGAAAATGGCCAGCAGCTGCATACCGGCCTTTGCTTTTGCCAATGAAGGATGATTCTCCAGAAGCGTCGGCATACTCATGCTTTCAATTTCTTCAACACCATAAATTGGCCAGGTAATGCCATAGACGATCTTCCTGTCTTTCGGATGGTAGAAACTGATACGGTATTCCTCAACCTGGTTCCCGCTGCTGTCTTTACCGAAGCCGCCGATAACAGCCCCCAATGCCTGGGCAGGCACGCCCAACGCATATTCAAGATACTGAACTGCCGCACGAACAGCTACAGGCCGGATTTCCTGATCGGTTTTCCGACAGGCGTTGAAAAAACCGCCTGGCAGCAAGCAATCAATATGACAACCCGGCAATATTTGTGTCATCAACGGCAAAGCCGCCTGTTTCCATAGCTGCAATACTTCGTTTTTCCGGGCTTCCATATCGGTTGGGTCAGCAACGGCCTGCCAGCTGAAAATCGGGCTATCCCTATCAGCCATAACGCCTGCCAGCAGAAAACGGCCATCCGCCATAAAAGGGACAGTTTCCTGCTTATTGGGCAGGATATAAGGTTCTCCTGTTTTGAGGGATTCAATGAACTGCTGCGAAGCCCGATAAACCTCAACAGGTTCCATTGGCATCCGGTCAATCGCATAGAGCACCGGAGATAAACTCATCTGGACTCCATCTGCCAACATGATATGGCGAAAAGCATCATTAAGCGCCTGATAGACCGTAGCATCCAATCCGCCGGAAGGAATGGTATAGCGGGTCCATACCAGAAACGGGATTGCAACCATCAGGAACTGGGAATGGTAATGCCCTTCTGTAATGACTGCAGACTCACAATAAGATTCAACTACCTCCAGAAGGCAGTTGTAGGCTTCCATATCGGTATTGAACAGATATTCCCCCGCCTGGCTAAGTACTGTCTGGCGGCCGCGCCTGACCAATGATGATGCCAGTTCCTGTAAACGGCGCCTTGCATACTCGCTTTCCGTGAAACTGGAAGCGTAGAACATCTCCATCGCCAAGGCTGCCAGCCGTTTACCGTCGGCGCTGATCCTGAGTGGGCTCTGTCTGACAATATCTGGCATCATCGGAAAAATCCAACATAGGTATCCTGCCCCAATACAGGGAATCAAGGAGACATGGGCAAAAAAAAATCCCCAAGGGGATTATTCTGGCATCCCCAAGCGGATTCGAACCGCTGTTCCCACCGTGAAAGGGTGGTGTCCTAGGCCTCTAGACGATGGGGACACAATCTCACAAATTCCAGCAGAAACTGTATCAGCCAAGTTATTCTTGGCATCCCCAAGCGGATTCGAACCGCTGTTCCCACCGTGAAAGGGTGGTGTCCTAGGCCTCTAGACGATGGGGACACAATCTCACAAATTCCAGCAGAAACTGTATCAGCCAAGTTATTCTTGGCATCCCCAAGCGGATTCGAACCGCTGTTCCCACCGTGAAAGGGTGGTGTCCTAGGCCTCTAGACGATGGGGACACAATTTCAGTCTTCTGGTGGAGGTAAGCGGGATCGAACCGCTGACCTCTTGCATGCCATGCAAGCGCTCTCCCATCTGAGCTATACCCCCTTGCGAAGAGAATAGATTATAACAGTCTATCCGATACCTCTGCAAGAAATAAATCAGAAAATACCATCGAACAGGAAAACAGCACTAACTGCTGAAAAGCCCTGCCACAACCATGCTCGACTGGACTTCCCTTTCCGATGCAATGATCTGTTGGCTTACAGCCCTTTCAACCGCGAAAGAACCGTCTCACGTCCAAAAAGACAGACAACCGCATCAATGGACGGGGTATGAAGCTCACCGGTCAGCAACAGGCGCAAAGGCATCGCCACCTGCGGCATTTTCATCTTATGCTGTTTCAGGATATCTTTCATCGTCGCTTTGAGGGCATCACGGTTCCAGTCAATGGTTTCGATGTTTGCCGCATATGCCTTCAGTGCTTCGCGGGAAGCATCGGTCAGATGTTCGTTGAGCACTTCAGGATCCGGATCTGGTTTGCCATAAAAAATCAGGCAGGACTGCGCCAGTTCATTGACCGTTGCTGCGCGATCTTTCATCAGCCCAATGACTTCCTGCAGATCAGGACCTGTCGTGAGATCAACGCCCAGTTTTTCCAACTGTGGACGGACCAATGTTTCCAGACAGGCATTGTCAGCTTCACGGATATAATGGTTGTTCAGCCATTTGAGCTTTTCCATATTGAACTGTGAAGCAGACAACGACAGATGATCGAAATCGAACCATTCACAGAACTGCGTCATCGAGAATATCTCATCATCCCCATGACTCCATCCCAACCGTGCCAGGTAATTCAGCATTGCCTCTGGCAGATAGCCTGCCGCTGGATATTCCATGACGGAAACAGCACCATGCCGTTTGGAAAGCTTCTCGCCGTCATCTCCCAGAATCATTGGCAGATGGGCATATTCCGGTACCGGTGCTTTCAACGCTTTGAGCATATTGATCTGACGGGGCGTATTGTTCACATGGTCATCACCACGGATAACATGGGTAATCCCCATATCCCAGTCATCAATGACGACACAGAAATTATAGGTTGGGGTGCCATCTGAACGGGCAATAATCAGGTCATCGAGCTGGCTGTTGGCAATGGTGACATCCCCTTTGACTTTGTCATGCCAGGTCACCACACCATCCTGTGGATTGCGGAAACGGACAACCGGACTGACATCCTCTGGCACAGGCGGCAATGTCTTGCCAGGTTCAGGACGCCATGTTCCATCATAACGAGGCATCTCTCCTGATGCTTTTTGGCGTTCCCGCATGGCTTCCAGTTCTGCCGGGGAACAGTAACAGTAATAAGCGGTTCCCTCCTTGAGCATCTGGGCGATGACCTCACGGTAACGGTCCATACGCTTCATCTGATAGAAAGGTCCCTCATCATGCTGCAGTCCAAGCCATTGCATCCCATCGATAATCGCCTGGACAGCCTCATCGGTGGAACGTTCAACATCCGTATCTTCAATGCGCAGGACAAAGGTGCCTTTATGATGACGGGCATATGCCCAGGAATACAGTGCGGTACGTGCGCCGCCCAGATGCAGGAAACCTGTTGGACTTGGCGCAAATCGGGTTCTTACAGTCATGATGAATTTTGTTGGATGATCAATAAACAAAGCTGATATTTTACCTCAGCGCACAGGTTTACTGAAATCTGTGCAAGTCCATATATTCTGACAGCATGTCTATGTTATCCTGTCTGCCATATCTCCGGCCGAACTTCCTGCTGGACTGATGGCCTGCAATCCAGCTTCAGTCCCAGATCGCTTTCCCCATTCTGCCCTATATCAGACGGAAAGCTGACTGCCGGAAAGCAGGCCATGACATAAGGAATCGATTGTGGAAAATAAATCCCATGCTTTTGTCACACTGCTGTTCACGGTTATCCTGGGAACTGCCATCGTCTGCATTCTGTTTTTCCTGGGTCACGACAAGTCAGAATATGTTCCTTACCGGATTCTTACAGAACATTCTGTCGGCAGCCTGAACAAAGGCGGTAAAGTCAAGCTTAATGGGATTGATGTCGGGCGCGTTACAGAACTGGCGTTCAGCAAAGAGACGCCCGGCTATATTGCCATTGACCTTGAGATCAAGAAAAATGCGCCCATCACCAAAAGCACCGTTGCTACCATTGCCCACCAACCTGTCACTGGCATTTCTTCGATTGATCTGTCCGATGAAGGGACAAACCCTGAAAAACCGATGACATCTGAAGAAACACCTGCCCATATTCCCATGATTGCCGGTGCCTATCATACTGTACACACACGCGGACTGGAGATCATCCGGGAAGTGCAGATGGTCACTCAAAGCCTTTCAGCCCTGCTGGACGGCAAACATCATAAACTGGTCTTTTCAACCATCAGGGATTTAAGCAGACGTTCAAAAGATTGGGCGGAAGCACCATGGCATATCTATGCAGCATCCATTGATGTGCCTGAAAAACTGCATAAAGGCCATGAAGTTGTCAAAACACTTCACCAGCTGGCCGTGGATGTGAAGAAAGTCTCAACACTGATTGATGCTGAAATTTCCAAAGGCTTGGCATCCGATGACATCGAGCACCTTGAGAAAGTCGCCCAGGATTCCCGTATCATCCTGAACAATGTCAACCATATCCTGAATGATTACCAACGCGGATTAAATTCTCCGCTAATCCAGCAGAAACGTATTGCGGGACCTGGGGAATAAGCTCTCTCTTGGGAATAGTGGGGCGTATTCCGGCTTTAGCTTCTCTCCCAGGCAACAGCCTTTTGGCAAGGGAAGAATAACCATGTCAACCATCAAAATCTGGATGCTGCCCTATGAGCTTATGGCGTCAAAGCAGAAAGCATCATCCAAAGCAGCATCAGCAATATCTGAGCGGCCTTGTTTTCCAAAAGACAACGAGACTGTTGACCGTTTTCCCTGCCGCCATGACGCACAGTCACCAGAAAACAAAAAAATCCCCATGATTGCAGTAACCATGGGGATTTTTGGGTTCCTCGACAGTCCGGGTGTTTAAGACTGTACTCCGAAAACTGAAGATATTCTGTTAGATAAACATCTTAGCAGTCTGGATAGCCGTCATCGCAACACCGTATGCCAGTGGAATACCGACAAACAACCAGCGCAGGATGAACATGCCCATACCGACTTCTTCCTTGCCGGTAACAATACCTTCAGCCATAGCAGCTTTCAGTTTGTCTTCCAGGATAGCTTTTTCCGCAGCGAATTCTTCTGGGGTCATATGCCATTTCGGATTGACCGGACGGATCAGCGTGATGAACACGATTTCCAGAACCAGCAGAGCTGCCATACAATACAAGGTCATGGAATAAGCTGCTGCCTTTGCAACACCAGCGTTCAGCTGCATTTCACGGAGAACGTTGATGAACAGAGGAGACAGCAGACCAGCTGCAGACCATGCCGTCAGGACACGACCGTGGATCGCACCGACGAACTGCTGACCATACAGGTCGTTCAGGTATGCAGGGATAACTGCATAACCACCACCGTAGAAGGAAACGCAGACACAGGTGCAAACCAGGAACAGCAGCAAGTTCAGAGAAGCAGCCAGAGTTGGCAGGGAAGCATACAGACATGCACCACCAGCGGCGAAGATGTAGTAAACCCAACGGCGGCCGATCTTGTCAGACAGGGATGCCCAGACGAAACGACCCAGAATGTTGAACAGGGACAATAGACCAGCGAAACCTGCGGCAATCATCGCAACCTGACCTTTCTGAGCATCGGTCAGTGCATCAAACTTGACGCCTGGCATATGAATCAGGTCACCTGCGAACACTTCCTGCAGCAGTGGGGATGCCATCGCCAGAACACCGATACCAGCAGCGATGTTCAGGAACAGCATGCACCAGCAGCACCAGAACTGAGGGGTGCGGACTGCACTGGCAGTGGTAACGTTGAAAGCACTGGAAACGTTCTTGTTCGGATCAGGTTCCCAACCAGCTGGTTTGTAACCCGGAGGTGGGACACGGATGGTGAAGCAACCAGCCAACATGAAGACGGTGTAAACAGCCCCCAGAACAGCAAAAGTCTGCCACAGACCAATAGAAGAGGAAGTACCGAACCAGGAAATCAGCTGCTGGGCGAAAGGAGAACCGCACATTGCACCGCCACCGAAACCTGCAACAGCCATACCGGTTGCCATACCGACACGGTCAGGGAACCAGCGGATCAGCGTGGAAACCGGTGTGATATACCCCAACCCCAGACCGATACCACCGATGATGGAGGACAACCATGCCAGCCACAGCTGATGGATAGAAACAGAAACAGCCATCAGGAAGAAGAAAGAGCAGAAGCAGATGCAGGAATACAAACCGCAACGGCGAGGACCTGCGTGTTCGAGCCAGTTACCGAAGATTGCTGTGGTAGTACCCAGCATCAGGAACAGGATGGAAAACACAACAGAACACATAACGACTTTCCAGTCGCACTCTGTAGTAAACAACTGACTGAAGAAACTCATGTCTGCAGGACATGCCTTAGATTTACCCAGGCCCTCTGTCACACCGATCAACCTGGACATTGGCAGCCAGAAAACTGACATACCATAGCCCATGCCGACGCACAGGTGGATCATCAGGGCAGACGTAGGAACCAGCCAGCGATTGTAACCCTCGCCGGCGACGGTATACGCCTTATCAAGTTTTGATGCCATTAGTAGGACTCCTTACACCCTAAAAAACAACTATTTCAAAGAAATTTGCCATAGCTTTCTATGTTTATGCATTGCACACATAGACGCGCTTGAGCAGGATAGACTATTATCTTTCTATTCTCAATGTGTTTCTCGAAAAAAAATAACCAATCTTTCGGTTTATTTTGTAAAAAGAGAAAAAAACCACAGAAAATGGGTTCCATATGTATAAAGTTTCCATTGAACCACATTGGCGGATTTCATATAACCGGAAACAGGCAATTGATACCGCCATACTGTTGAAGCTGCTGGACTCCATTCAGAATGCGGGAACCATCCTGCAGGCTGCCAAAGAGATGAAGCTTTCCTACCGACATGCGTGGGGGTTGCTGCGCGAGGCGGAATCTGTTTTCGGAACGCCCTTGCTCGAAAAGAACCGTGGACGCGGAACAACCCTGACGCGGTTTGCGAGCACTTTGCTGTGGGCGGATAAACGGATTTCTGCAAGACTTTCCGCCATCCTTGAATCCCTTTCATCTGAGCTTGAGATTGAATTGGCAAAGAGTGTTTATACTTATCTCCAATCTCTCCGTCTCTGCGCCAGCCATGGGTTTGCCGTCTCGGTACTGATGGAAAACATTATCCGCCAGGAATTGTCCGTCAACCTCCGGTACCAGAACAGCATGGAATCGCTGGCATCCCTTGCACAGGGGGATTGTGAAATCGCTGGTTTCCATCTGCCTGTCCTGATTGAAGATGAGGAAACCCTCAAACCATTCCTGCGGTACCTCTCAAATGATTCACACTTGCTGATCCATTTGGCAAACCTGGAACAAGGTCTGCTGATTGCCCGGGGTAATCCAAAACGGATACTGTCTTTCCGTGACCTGACTAAGAACAATGTCCGTTTTGTAAACCGGCAGAGCGGTTCCAGCACCCGGCAGCTTTTCGAGTCACTATTGACGAAGCATGGCATTGATTCTTCCAAGATCAATGGTTTCGAAACCACTGAATTCACCCATGCTGCTGTTGCCGCCTATATTGCCAGCAATATGGCGGATGTCGGTTTTGGCGTTGAAACAGCCGCCCGCCGGTTCGGACTGGACTTCGTGCCGCTGGTCAAGGAACGGTATTTCTTTGCCATTCCCAAAGATATGCTCCAAAACCCGACCATGCGTGAAATTCTGGCAATTATGGGCAACCGCCAGTTTAGCCTGGAAATCAATCAGCTCGGCGGATACGATGCGACAGACACCGGACGCATCTACTCTGTTGATGACATCATGCAGGTGATGCCCAAGAAACGCAAATAGCCTTTCTTTCCCATCTGATCTTCTCTCATCATCTCCATCAGAATCAGATGACCTTGATGGGCGGGAAAATGCCTGTTCTGTCCTTGGGTTTTCGGGCAATGATGCCTGTCAGGCGATGGGCAATATTCCTGAAAATCCGTGCCATCAATCCGTCAGGGTCTGATGCAACAGCAGGCATCCCCCCATCTGTCTGGGCACACATGGCAGCATTGATTGGAATCTGTCCCAGGGATGGAACACCGTAAGCCTCACTCATCCGCTTGCCGCCATCCTGTCCAAAGATATGGGTCACTTCGCCACAACATGGACAGACCCATGCACTCATGTTTTCAATGATACCCAATACCTCAACATGCATTTTCTGGAACATCATCAATCCCTTACGGGCATCCAAAACTGCGATTTCCTGCGGGGTTGTGACGACAACAGCACCCGTGACAGGGGCTTTCTGGGACAAGGTAAGCTGGACATCTCCGGTTCCCGGCGGCATATCAATCAACAGATAGTCAAGGTCTTTCCATGCTGTCTGCTCCAGCAGCTGCATCAATGCCTGCGTTACCATTGGTGCACGCCATGCCAAAGGCTGGACATCATCCATCATGAACCCGATGGACATGATCTGAAGTCCATACTGCTCAATGG